>DUTX01000033.1 GCA_012841865.1 Acholeplasmataceae bacterium
ATTGCCCATTATGCTAAGGGGGACACATTCCCCCTTAAACCCCTTTGGTTTATCTTCTTTTATTCTTTTTTGGTCTCAAATCATTTACAATCATACAGAAGTATTTAGAGTAAATTTATTCATTTTTAAAATTTTAGTGTATAATAATAATTAAAGAAAGGAGACAAATATGGCAGTCAAAAATAAACGCCAACTTCCGCTTGCGGAAAGATTTAATGATGAAAATGTAAAAGTCTTTGCTCTGGGCGGACTTGATGAAGTTGGCAAAAACATGTATGTCATTGAATGCGGGGACGAAATCATCATTATTGATTCCGGAATTATGTTCCCCGATACCGGTTATGGTGTTGATTACATCATTCCTGACTATACATATTTAAAAAACAACGAAGATAAGATTGTCGGTCTCTTCATCAGCCACGGACATGAAGACCATATCGGCGGCATTCCCTATCTTTTAAGAAAAGTTAAAATCCCGAAAGTTTATGCTTCGGGTCTTGCTGTAAATCTGATAAAAAACAAACTATCCGAATTTAAGAATGTTCCGATCAATCTTGTTGAGTACAATCATAATTCCGTCTATGAATTTAAACATTTTCAAATATCTTTTTTTAGAACCAACCATAGTATTCCTGATTCTTTCGGAATCGCCGTCAAAACAAAATACGGTTATATCATTCATACCGGGGATTTCAAATTCGATTTTACCCCGCTTTTCAAACATACCGAGTATGCAAAACTGACTGCTTTTTCCGAAAAAGGAGTTCTTTGCTTACTTTCCGACTCAACAAATGCGAACATCAGCAAGTTTGCTGCTTCGGAAAAGAAAATCGGCGAAAGCATCAAAGGCATATTCGGACAAATAAAAGGAAGAATCATTATTTCGACCTTTGCTTCCAATGTCCATCGAATTCAACAGATTGTAGAAGCCAGTATTGAGCACGGAAGAAAAATCATTGTTTTCGGAAGAAGCATGGAAAAAACGGTTAATGTCAGTCAGCAATTAAACTATATTACGGCACCCCCGGGAACTTTCATTAACGCAAAAGAGTTTCCGCACTTGCCGCCTGAAAAGATAACGATTTTAAGCACCGGCTCGCAGGGTGAACCTTTGGCCGCGTTATCAAGAATTGCGGATGGGACACACAGGACAATCAAAATTATTCCGGGAGATACGATTGTTTTTTCGTCTTCACCGATTCCCGGAAACCAAGAGGCGATTAACCGAACCATCAATAAACTTTACCGGGCGGGTTGCAATGTAATTGTCAATAGCCCCTTAACCGATACCCATGCTTCCGGACATGCAAGTGAAACCGAATTAATGATGATGCTTTCTTTAACTCGTCCAAAATACTTTGTTCCAATTCATGGCGAATTTTCGATGTTAAAGAGGCATGCGGAACTTGCTGTTGCTACCGGAGTTGAACCCAATAACTGCTTTATCTTAGATAAAGGCGAAGTTTTAACCTTTTCCAAAAATAAAGTTGCCGTTACTCATCGGGTTCAATCAGGCGATGTTTATATCGATTCTTATAATTTCGATATTGATAACAGTATTATTCGGGAAAGAAGGATTCTATCCGATGACGGAATGCTTGCGGTAATTTTCTCCGCCAAACAATATAAGTTGAATAAAGAACCGAATATCGTCAGTCGTGGTTTTATTTATGTAAAAGATTCGGAAGAATTTATTGGCGATATTTCTGAAAAAGCTAAGCAAATTTATAATGACTATTATAATCGCACCAAGAGATTCCATCCGAATCATATTATCAATATCATCAATAATGAGTTGACGGAATACATTTATGAAAAAACCGAGAAGAAACCGATGATTGTCCCGATTATAATGAACTTTTAACAAAAAGCTGAAACATCTGTTTCGGCTTTTTTTATAATAAAAAAGCTGAGAAAGCATAACTTTTCCAGCTTCTATCTCGAATATATCATCTTAATTTTCCCTTAAGACAATATCCTTAAATATCCTAAATATTTCGCGGGTCATCAACGCATCTTCAAGAGCGTCATGCTGTTGGACTTCAAAGTCAGCGCCGCTTAGCTT
Source organism: Acholeplasmataceae bacterium (assembly GCA_012841865.1). Classification (GTDB taxonomy): domain Bacteria; phylum Bacillota_I; class Bacilli_A; order ML615J-28; family CAG-698; genus DTU067. The sequence goes on from DUTX01000033.1 coordinate 2,066, forward strand.
TTGGTAGGTATTGAAAAGCCCTAAATCTGTTTTCGAATTATAATAATTCTTGATTATCTGCATTATATTGATATATCTGTTTTTGATATCCAACGGTTTTAAATTATTTAATTTGAACGACTGTTCTATGGTTAAAATATCATTTCTTCCCCAAGCAATAATCTTAACATTGTATTCTTTAATAAATTTCTCCAAAAGGCGGTAAAAATCGATGTAAGAACAGGCATGTTCAAAATCGCTCCTACTTTTCGAAAGAAATTTGAGCGTTCTTTGGTTAAGAGCATATTTTTTTGTCGGTTTGACTAAAGAACCGTCTTCAAAAATAATGTTCCCCTGTTCATCTTCAAGTACCATTCCGTATTGAACGATCTCCGGGACATGAACCATGGTTTTAAAATACGACGGCAGCGAAAATTCCAGATCCAAAAAAAGTTTATATTTGATTCTTGTGATTACTCTTTTTACACCTTTTCTGATAGTTCCGATATTATAATAAACTTTTTTTTCGCGCTTATTGCTTTCTACAATCTTATTAAAATGATTAATTTCATAACAATAAAAGTCGCCGTATTTTTTTCGTTTTTCTTTGATATTTACAAAAATATAAGGTTCATTAATAAAATATGGTCCAAAGTCACGGAAAAGTTTTCTTGACATGTAAAGATAAAAAATCCGTTTATTTCCATCTACTTTTACAACCCTCTGCTTGGGAAAGGTTTCTAATACTTTACCATAGATTTTCATAGTATTCCTTTCAAAGACTATTTGTCAAGTGACAATTCTTTAATTCGTATCAGTTCTAAAATAGCTTGGCTGCGTCCTTTTACGCCAAGTTTTTGGATGACATTAGATATATGGTTTCTAACCGTCTTTTCGCTGATCCCTAGTTTTTCAGAAATTTCTGTCGTATCATAATTCATGATTAACAAATTAAAAATTTCCCGTTCTCTATTAGTTAGAAATTTTTGTGTATGCATGCTATCCCTCCTATAATTATCCATAATATAATATGCATAAAAATAGAAGGCGGTCACTGCACAGTTTTTATAATTTCATTTATTTGCTCGTCCGTAAACTTATGTTCTTTTAACTTGTCTTTAAAATTATCTTGATTGGATTCTTTTAAAAGCGTTAAGATAAGATTGCGTTTAACTTTTCCAATCCCTTTAATGTTTTCCAATTTTGATTGCAAGGTGTTTTTGGAACGTACCAAATGATGAAAGGTTATTGCAAAGCGGTGGACTTCATCCTGTAGGTTTTCTAAGAAGAAAAAGAGATTGCTTCTTTTATCAATATGGATTTCTTCGCCTTTAAAATATAGATAAGAAGTACGGTGCTTATTGTCTTTGCTGAGACCTAAAACCGGTATCTCAAGTTCAAGCGCTTTTAAGGCCTTCTCCGCAGCCAATACTTGGGGAGCTCCGCCGTCAACAACAACCAAATCCGGAAAAGCTTTATTTTCTTGTTTTAACCGACGATATCTTCTGGTGATTACTTCGATCATTGATTCATAGTCATTTGCGCCTTGATATTTAATTTTGTATTTGCGGTAATTTTTCCGCATCGGCACGCCTTCAACAAAACTGACCATTGCGGAAACGCTGCTAGTGCCTTGAATATTAGAATTATCGAAAGCCTCAATAACATGAGGAGTATTAATTTCTAAAAGTTTTCCTAATTCGATAACTGCTCCAAGCGTTCTTTCATATTTCATCTCTTCTTTTATCAGCAGTTGTTTCATCTTTTCTTTCGCGTTTTCGGTAACCAGTTGTACAAACTCTTTCTTCTGTCCTCTTTTCGGAATCGTGATTTTGTAAGCGAGTTCTTCAGCAAGCATAGAAATATCTACATCGGGAATAATTATCTCCTTAGGTATGGGATTGTTTTTTATCAGATAAAACTGAGCCAAAAAGTCAATAAACATTTCTTCGGGCTTACCCATTATTTCAAAGAGGAAACCGCTTCTTTCAACAGTTTTTCCGCTTCTGATATGAAAAACTTGAATGCTGATATAATCTTTGTCTTGAACATAGCCGAAAACATCAACATCAGCGGCTTGAAATTCCATTTTCTGTTTCTCGCTGACTTTTTCGAAATCTTCGATTAGCTGTCGGTATTCAATCGCTTTTTCAAAATTTAGGTTTTCGGAAGCTTCATACATTAAAGTTTCCAGTTTCCGTCTCTGTTCTTTAATATTTCCTTTTAAAAAGTTATTGATTTCATCGGTCATTTCTCGAAATTTTTGTGGATCAATCGGAATAATACAAGGAGCGAGACATTGACCAATATGATAATAAAGACATTCTTTCTTCGGAAGCACCCGACATTTTCTTAACGGATAAATACGGTTGATTAAATCGACAACTTCCCTTGCAGCAAAAGCATCTGGATAAGGGCCGTAATACCTGCCTTTTTCGGAAAGATCACGTGTATAATAAACCCTCGGATAATCTTCGTCGGTAATACAAATGTAAGGATACCGTTTATCGTCCATTAACATAATATTGTATTTCGGGCGATGTTTTTTTATCAGATTCATTTCCAAAATAAAGGCTTCAGTCTCTGTTGAGGTGACAATATATTCAATGTCGTGAATATTGGAAATCATTTTTGTTGTTTTCGCATCGTGACTTCCGGTGAAGTAACTGCGAACGCGATTGTAAAGATTTTTTGCTTTTCCAACATAAATTATTTCCCGATTTTCATCCAACATCTGATAACAACCAGGTTTCTTCGGAAGGTTGGCTAGTTTTTCTTTCAGTTCCATATATAACCTCAAAAAGCCATATAGCATGGCTTTTTATTTAAGATCTTTTAAGATCTTTTCAATCCTTTCTCCGTATTCTAAGGATTCGTCATATTTAAAACGTAATTCCGGAACTTTTCTAACTTTTAGGCTTTTGCTTAAAGCAGTACGAATAAACCCTTTAGCGTCCTGCAAGTTTTTCGATGTAGCTGCTTTTTGCTCTTCGTTTCCTCTTACGGTATAATAAACAGTCGCAATCGATAAATCGCCTGTTAGCGTAACTTTTGTAAAGGTGACATATTTAAGACGGTCATCCTTAATTTCCGAAAACAAAATATTTCCTAACTCTCTTTCGATAGCTTTTTCTAATCTTTCCTGTTTATATCCCATAAAAACACCTACTTTACTTTCTCCATTACAAAGGCCTCAATAACATCGCCTTCTTTAATATCGTTATAATTTTCAATTGTAATACCGCATTCAAAACCAGTTTTCACTTCGCGCACATCATCTTTGAATCTCTTCAAGGAGGAGAGTTTACCTTCATAGACTACAATTGCATCTCTAATTAAACGAACTTCGGCGTTTCTGTTAATTGTTCCAGTCGTAACGTAACAACCGGCAATGGTTCCAATTTTCGATGCTTTGAAAATTTGTCTTACTTCAGCTTGACCTAAAACTTTTTCTTCGTAAACAGGATCAAGCATACCTTTCATGGCCGCTTCAATATCTTCGAGAACTTTATAGATGATGTTATAAAGTCTGATTTCAATGTTCTTTTCCTTGGCATAATCGAGAACGACTCCCATGGGTCGTACATTAAAGGCAATAATAATTGAATTTGAAGCAACCGCAAGATTTACATCAGTTTCGGTAACAGTACCAACACCTGAACGGACTACATTTATCTTAACGCCTTCGACAGAAAGTTTTTCAAGAGAACCGATAATGGCTTCAATTGAACCGTGTACATCACCTTTGATAATCAAATTGAGTTCTTTATTGTTTCCGCTTAATTGTTCAAATAGATTTGCGAGCGAAATCGGTTTACCAACACCCATTTCTTTATCAAAAGCTCTTTGTGCTCTTTCTTCCGCAACCAAGCGCGCAGTTTTTTCATCTTCAAAAACCATGAAACTGTCGCCAGCAAACGGAACATTTTCCAACCCGGTTACTTCTACGGCTTTAGAAGGTCCCGCTGATTTCAATTGGGCCCGGGTTTCATCGGTCATCGCTCTGATTTTACCACAAGTATTACCAACAACGAGCGGATCTCCGACTTTGATGGTTCCGTTTTTAATCAATAATGTAGCAACAGGTCCGCGGCCTTTGTCAAGTTTAGCTTCAAGAACAGTACCCACACCCAAACGATTGGGATTAGCACGGAAATTTTCCATCTCCGCAGTGAGCAGTACCATTTCTAAAATTTCGTCAACCCCTTCGCCTTTAAGCGCAGAAATAGGAACATAAATTGTTTTTCCGCCCCATTCTTCCGGAATTAAATCAAGAGCACTGAGTTCCTGTTTGATTTTATCCGGATTGGCTTCGGGTTTATCCATTTTATTTATTGCGACAATAATCGGAACTTTGGCTGCTTTCGCATGGTCGATTGCCTCTCTGGTTTGAGGCATTACGCCGTCATCGGCAGCAACAACCAAAACAACGATATCCGTAATATTAGCACCACGAGCTCGCATTTCCGTAAATGCCGCATGCCCCGGCGTATCAATAAAGGTAATCAATTTATCGTCTTTCTTAACTTGGTAAGCACCGATATGCTGTGTGATGCCTCCGGCTTCGCTCGCAACAACGCGCGAATGTCTGATTGTATCTAGAAGCGTAGTTTTACCATGATCAACATGACCCATGATTGTAACAATCGGTGGACGAGTTACTAAATTTTTCTCGTCATCTTCAATAACAATTTCTTCAAACTTTGTAATATCTTCCGTTATTTTATCCTTGACCTGATATTTAAACTCTTCCGCAATTACTTCAATGACATCACGGTCTAAGATTTGCGTTGCATTAGCCATATAACCAAGCATGATAAGTTTACGGATGACTTCGCCAATCGGAGCGTTCATGCCGTCTGCAACTTCTGCAACCGTCATACCTGGTATGTATGTTAAGATGCGCTCATTCGCCTTATCGCTTCTTCCGTAATTAGACTGGCGACCACCTTTTACATTTTGCTTTTTCTTAACATTTTTGAGTCTTGTATAAACTTTAACTTCTTTTTCATATTCGTTATATTTGTCATCATAAACATGGCGAAGTTCGATTTCAACCTCTTCTTCTTGAGGCTTAGTTTTTTCTTTAGCTTTAATTTCCGCTTTCGGTTTTGCTGCCGCTTTTTTCTCCGTTTTTGCTGGTTTGGTTTGCTTTTTCTCTTTAGTTTCAGCCTGCTTTTTCGCCTTGGTTTCAGCCTGCTTTGGTTTTTCTTTCGGCTCAGGCTTCGTCTCTTTTTCTTTAGTAGCTGCTTTCGGCTCGGGTTTCTTCTCTGTTTCTGCTTCCTCAACCTTTGCTTTTTTCGGAGTTGTTTTTTTAGTTTTTGAAGCTTTTATTTCAACTTTATATACTTTGCTTAATTTCTTTATTATGTCTGGAGCAATATCCGTTTCTAAATTTGCCTCTATGCCGACATTGCTCAATTTTGTCAGCAGTTCTTCTTCAGGAACTTGTAATATCTCCAAGATTTCTTTAACTTTCATGCATGGCACCTCCATTTAAGTTTCTCTTAAGGGCTTCGAAAAATCCTTTGTCTGTCAAACCAAGTATCTTAATCATCGGTTTACCGATAGATTGCGACAATTCATCACATGTATAATCGAGATTGATTGGGGTCTTGTAGAAATAGGCTTTTCTGTCAAATTTATCGATGGTCTTGGGTGACGCGTCTTTTGCGACCAGGACCAAACACAGTTTATTCTGCTTCAACATTCTCAACACTTTATCTTCTCCGGTTACTAATTTCCCTGCTTTATAAGCAAGTCCGATTATCTGTAGCCCTTTATTCAAGAGAATCACCGAGCTTTTTAAGGAGCTCGTCATATATCGAATCGGGGACTGCCACGTCTAAATGTCTGTCAAGCAGTTTTCGCTTTCTTGCTTTTTCAATTACTGATTTAGATTTGGACAGATAGGCCCCGCGACCGCGGACTTTACCGGTTTCGTCAACCAGAACCTCGCCTTCATTGGTTCTTACAATTCGAAACATTTCTCCTTTCGGATGTTGTTCCTTGGTAATGACGCATGTTCTCATAGGTATCTTTTTTTTCTTCATATCCTACCCCTTATTGACATTATAAGTAAACTCAATTCCTTCTGCAGTAGCATCGGTAACATTTTTGATATCGATCCGCCAACCGATGGCATAAGCCGCCAGGCGGGCATTTTGACCATTTCTGCCGATAGCAAGAGAATATTGATCGTCACTTACAATTACAGTTGCCTGTTTAGTTTTTTCATCGGCGATTACACTTAAAACACGAGCCGGCATCAACGCTTCCGCAATTAACTCTTCCGGAGTGTCTTTCCAGGTAAAGATATCAATTTTTTCATCGTTCAACATTTCGTTGATTCTTTTGATTCTAAGTCCTCCCGGTCCAACGCAAGCCCCTTTAGGATCAAGGTTGTTTACAAGCGATAAGACACCGACTTTAGAACGGGAGCCGGGATCGCGGGCGATGCCCATAATTTCGATCGAACCGTCCGCAACCTCAGGGATTTCCATCTCAAATAACCGTTTTACAATCTCCCTGTTATTACGGGTAATGAAGATTTTCGGTCCTTTGGTTGTTTTTTCAACTTTGGTAATATAAACCTTCTTTTCATCCCCAGGAAAGAAGTCTTCTCCGGGGATACCTTCTTTGTCGGGCATATTGGCGTAACAATCTTTTCCGACGCTGAAGGTTACGAAATTATTGCTATAGTCTATAACCTTGGCGGTGATAACTTCACCGACTTTTTCTTTAAAATAATTATAAGCATTTTCTCTTTCTAACTCTTTAAGCCCGCTTAAGAGGCTTTGTTTAAAGATGGAAGCGGCTTTGCGGGTAAAAGATCCAAGATTGATTTCTGTTCTGATTTCACCACCGACTTTAATTTTCGGTTTAATTTCTTGAGCTTCCTCAAGCGTAATTTGACCTTTCGGTCCTTCCGGATCAATCTCATCAACAACATATTTATATTCAAATACCCTAATTCTTTTTCTATCAAAATCCCATTCAGTTTTGATATCTCCCGTATAACCGCTATTCTTGCAAGAAATTGCAATTGCAGTTTCTACTTTTGAAAGTACTTCTTCAATCGTAAGACCTCTTTCAAAGGCCAAAGCCTCCAAAGATTCATAAAAATTTTTACTGATCATCATTTCCCTCCTAAAATCTTACTGCGAGCCTAATCTTCTTGATATTTTCTACATCTATTTCAATAATCTTGGTTTGTCCTTTTAGGTTTGCTTTTATTGTTACTTTATTATCATCGAAAGCAATGAGATCGCCGTATATTTCTCTTTTTCCTTCTATCTTTTTGTTGGTTCTAATACAAATATATTCGCCGATAGCAGCTTTTATCTCATCATTTGTCCGCAGCTCTTTTTCGATTCCCTCGGACGAGACTTCTAAATAATATTCGTCAGGAAAAAGATCATACTTATCTAGTTCATCACTGATTTTTCGATTCAAAGCACTGGAATCGTCGATGCTCATCACAGGTTCTTTTCGGGCGATGATACGTAAAATTTTCATTCCGTATTCATGTACAAAATCAACGCTGACAATTTCCATACCGAGTTCTTCGGCACATTTGGTAGCAATCTCTTCAACTTTTTTTAATTTCTCTTTCATATTTTATTTCACCTATTCATTATTTAAAGGAGTGAGATACCTCACTCCTTAATTTTCCATTCTTGAGTTTTATTATACCACGAACTTTTAATAATGTCAACGTAGATTAAAGTTTGTTTTTAATCCTTTTGTTCGTCCGCTCTTAGTAAACTCAAGTCGACATGACAATAACCACCAGGGTTTTTATCCAAATAATCTTGGTGGTAATCCTCGGCCGGGAAAAATCCTGTTTCTTCCCTGACTTCAACCGCAATCTTACCCTTATATTCTTTATTCTTTTCCGAAATAAAGTTTTTAATCACAATTTTATCTTCCGGAAGTTTAAAATAAACTCCGGTCCGATATTGAATGCCTACATCTTCCCCCTGACGGTTAACGCTTGTTGGATCAATAATTCGGAAAAGGTGTTCAAGCAATTTTTCCAAGGTAATAATCTTTTCATCATAATAGATTTCTACCGCTTCCGCATGTGTCCCCCGTCCGGCTTTCAAATCTTCGTAACTGGGGTTAGCAAAATTGCCGTTGGTATAACCGACGGTAGTATCTATTACACCTTTTAATCTTTTAAAATATGCTTCCACACCCCAAAAACATCCGCCTGCAAATACTATTCTTTTCATTTTACCATTCCTTTATTAATCTTCGATATCGATTATATCGCGTAGTTTTATCCCAATGCCCCGAA
>DUTX01000003.1 GCA_012841865.1 Acholeplasmataceae bacterium
ATAGTATAGTAAGATTATGAAGGTGTAATATGCAAAGATATTTCGTGAAAAGCGAACAAATAAAAGGAAATACTGTTTCCATCCACGGACAAGATTATCACCATATCAAGAATGTGATGCGGATGAAAACGGGGGATAATGTTTATATCTGTGACCAAGATGAAAATGTTTATCTCGCTAAACTTGTTGAAATAAAGGATCAAGAAATAATTCTGAGGCTTAGAGAAAAAATAGATTATCAGAGTGAATTAAACTGTTCTCTTACTATCGCCTTAGGTTTAACCAGAAGAGAAAAGCAAGAAGAAGTTTTAAGAAGGATTACCGAACTTGGTGCTGACGGTTTTCTGACCGTCTCAATGGCAAGAAGTATTGTGAAGGCAAAAGGTAATACCGAAAAAATTATTGAACGACAAAAAAGCATTGCGAAGGAAGCTTCCGAACAATCTCAAAGAAGGCGCATTCCCCAAATATTTGGTAATTTTAGTTTTGAAGATTTCTTAAAGTTTTCGGCAAAATTTGATCACAAGCTTTTTGCTTATGAAGAAGCAGGAAGAAAAAATGACGCTTCTTTAAAGAAAATTATCAGGTCATCTCAGGAAAAAGCGGTTCTAGTTTTGGTTGGACCGGAAGGGGGAATAAGTTTAAAGGAAGCGGAAAAATTATTAGTGGGGGGTTTTTCAGCAGTCGGACTCGGTCCGCGGATTTTACGCTGTGAAACTGCTCCTTTGTATATAATGAGTGCCTTCAGTTATGAATTGGAGTTAAAAGATGAAAGTTAGTTATTGTTCTTTAGGCTGTAAAGTAAATGAATATGAGGCAGTTGCCATTATTAATCAATTTTTAGATTCAGGATTTAAATTGGTTAATTTTGACGAAGAAGCAGATGTCTATATAATCAATACTTGTACCGTAACAGCCAATTCAGATGCGAAATCAAGAAAGATGATTCGCCAAGCAACACGGAGAAATCCGGATGCGGTCGTTGCGGTAATGGGCTGTTTTTCCCAACTTCATCCCGATGATGTGAAGGAAATCGGAGCGGATGTTGTCATCGGAACCAGCCATCGTCATCACCTCTTTAATTTATGTCTTGAGGCTTTAGATAAAAAGGACAAACATTTTTATATAGACGATATGAAAACAGCTCGCGTTTATGAAGAGATTAAGATCGACCGCTATTTAAACCATACTCGGGGATTTATTAAAATTGAAGACGGGTGCGATAATTTTTGTTCCTATTGTGAGATTCCCTATGCCCGGGGACGGGTGCGGAGCCGCAAGGCTGATGATATCATCAGTGAAATAGAAAAACTGACCGCTCAAGGCATGAAAGAACTGGTTTTAAGCGGAATCAATACCGGAGCTTATGGGCAAGATTTGGAGGGATTCGGTTTTGTTGATTTGCTTGCGGAAATTTTGAAAGTTAAAGGTCTTGGCAGGATTCGGATTTCTTCAATCGAGGTTACCCAATTAAGCACCGATTTGCTTAAATTGATAAAAGCAAACCGGGATCACTTCTGTAATCATTTCCATATTCCTTTACAAAACGGCAATGATGAGATTTTGAAATTAATGAACCGGAAATATGATACCGAATTCTTTTCCAAAAAGATCAAAGAAATTCGAAAGATCTTTCCGGATGCAAATATCACAACCGATTATATGGTTGGTTTTCCCGGAGAAACTACGGAACAATTCCAAAATGGTTTAGAGTTTGCCCGGAAAGTTGGATTTGGGGAAATGCATGTCTTTCCTTATTCACCGCGGCCACACACGCGCGCCAAAGACTTTCCCAATCAACTTGACGGAATTACGAAAAGATTTCGGGTTAATGAAATGTTGAACTTAAATCGGGAGATGGCTCTTGCTTACCGGCAACAATTTGAAAAAAAGAGACTTGAAGTCTTGGTTGAGAAAAATGAAAACGGCATTGCCTTTGGCCATACTTCAAATTATCTGCAAGTGAGTTTTCCTTCCCAAGCAAATAACAATGAGCTTGTTTATGTAACAATTGAAAAAGCTGATTATCCGGTTTCGCTCGGAAAGGAGTAAGCTGATGTTTAAGAAATTTGGTTTTAAACCTTATATTTACAAAGCGCTTAAAAAACTTGAGTTTTATCAACCGACCCCGGTCCAAGCTGAAGTTATACCCTTGATTCAAAACAAGGAAAATGTAATCGGAAAGAGCCAAACCGGAACCGGTAAAACCCATGCTTTCTTGCTTCCAATTTTAGATGATTTAAGGAATGAAGCAGTTCTTGATACTTTGATTATCGTTCCAACAAGGGAACTTGGAATGCAGATTAATGAAGAAGTCCGGAAGATTACCAAGTTTTATCCGGAGTTTGTCGATGTTAGGCTCTATGTGGGCGGAACCGACAGAACTCAAGAAAAGGAAAGATTGGAAAAGTCTCAACCCCAAATCGCGATTGCAACAGTCGGAAAATTGAAAGATTTAGCAATCGATAGCAATCTGCTGAAAATCTATACAGCGCGGAAGGTCGTTGTTGATGAAGCGGATATGGTCTTTGTTCCGGAAGATTTGGAAACCATTGACCGTATTTTCA
>DUTX01000034.1 GCA_012841865.1 Acholeplasmataceae bacterium
ACACCTGCGGAGACTCATATTTACTCAAAACAAGTAGTAAAAGAATTATCCCTTTTACAAGGTAGTAGTCTAAAAAATGTTGTTGTAAAAATAAAAGGCACAAATAAAAAAGCAACGGGAGATGTATTGTTTACCCATTTTGGGCTAAGCGGTCCAGCAATCATGCATCTATCTGAGGATATTTATGATTGTTTGCAAAATCAAAAAGTTATTCTGCAAATACCATTTGGAAGTCTTTCTCGAAGTGAGGTCGAAGATTTTTTTAATAAATCGAGAACAAAAAACATAAGCATATTGAAAACTCTTGAACAATGTACGACAAAGAGAATTGCAAACTTGTTGTTAGAAAAAGGCAAAATTCAAAACAAAAAAATTAATGAAATATCAAAAAACGCGATACAAAAATTAAAAGACGCTTTACTTGGGTATGAAATCACAGTGGATCTGGTACAAGATGTTACAAAAGCATTTGTGAATAAGGGAGGCATATCCACAAAAGAATTATCTCCTAAATCAATGGAAGCTAAGCGAATATCTAATCTATACTGTATTGGTGAAACTGTGGATTTGCATGGGCCAATTGGTGGTTACAATATTACAATAGCACTAAGTACAGCAGTCGCAGCTGCCAAAAATATAATAAAAAACAATTTATAAGATCTAAATACAACCAAGCATAATTCTTAATGGAGGAGGGCTCATCTGCATACCTAGCAATCCCTAGATATTTGAATTTCTAATTTAAACAAAAAAAGAGAGTTATACACCCTCTTGCTAATCTGAAAAATCATTCTTTTAAAATGTATCTATCAAACCAAGACGCAAAGCCTGTGACCGTCTCAAAATATTGTTTATGTTCACCTTTATTTGGGTCAAGTTGGGCTAGAGTTTTTTTATTCTCGATTATTAATACTGTCGGAACCAAACCAACCTCTTTATCTAACCAGGTATCTTTCGGAATTACTGAATTTTCAATAGAAAAGATGGTTAATTTTCTTTCCTCTATAAATTCTCTTAAAACTTCCTCAAAACTCATACAAGCACTACAGTGTTTGGTATAAACGAAGAGAACAAAAGCTTCGTTTGATTTAATTTTTTCTTCAAGGTTTTGAAAATCCGCAAATTCTCTTAATTCTGTTAGAGAATAAGCTGATGAAGGAAGTTTTACCGGTTCGGGTTGTTTATTACAAGCTGATAAAAATAATATAAGAAGTATAGAGATAAATATTTTTTTATACATAGTGTCCTATTTTACAGGAGTTAAACTTTCAAAATCTATTGGTAAATAATCAACCCGATGGAAAGCATAATAATATTTATCTTCTTCATAATATTCCTTCACAACAACATTATTTACACCTTGATAATTCCAATAACAACCAACATTCCATATTTTATCGGCATCCCACCCAAGTTTAATCAGCATCTCTTTTGTCAGCATCGCATAACCTCCGGCACCGCAAATTACAAAAATATTTTTATCTTTTGGAAAGATCTCTTCAAGAAGCAAAAGCGATTCTTCATAATTAGGGATATAATCACCATTATCATTGATGCTGAAAAGTGAGTTTCCAAGGTATCCTTCCCCAACTTCTTCAGGCAAGCCCGTAACCGGAGCAAGATACGGATAAGGAATCACTTCAAAACCTTTTATATATCCGCTTAAGTATCTGTCTCCTCCTATCTCTTCAAAATTTGCAGGATCAACAAGCATTCGCATATCGCGATATACGGTGTCTTTTCTACTGAGATATTTGTCAATAGTATCAACATTAATATTCCTGTCTATTCCAAAGTTTCCTAAAAAGCCATCGGATACTTCCGGTTTTGGAAGCTTTGAGTTTGTACAACCAACCAAGAAAACTAAAAGAAATAAAAGTCCTAGAATAATTTTTTTCATATTGCATTCCTTCCTAGTATCATTTTTATACAGGTTAATAAAATTATAGCATATTTCAAACTCAATTGCCAAGAGAGGATGAACAAAACAAAAAAATAAGCTGTCTTCAGTCCGAAAACAGCTTTTTTGCTTTTAGATTACGATAACTTATCTCCAGGCTTAAAAAAGGATCAAGTTCACAAACATCTTGTTCAATGGCGGCCCATTCTACACCCAGTTCTACAAGTCTTTCATAAATGCTTAAATAATCAATTTCACCGTTAAAGATTTCCGTCATCTTTGCTTTTCCGTCTTCATATTTTAGATCTTTAAAATGAACGACATTAAAACGGTCTTTAAAATCTTCAATAAATTGTAAAGAATCAACACCAGCAAAACAAATCCAATAAAAATCAGGGAGGAATGAAAATAGTTCAGGATCAGTTTTATCACGAAGATAATCCATAACCGTATAACCTTTTTCTATTTCTTGAAACTCATGTTCATGATTGTGATAGGTAAATTGTAAGCCTTGACTTTTTATTTTCATAAGAGCCGGTTCAAGCAACTTGAGTAATTCATCAGCTTTTTCTTTGGAATCAGTTTTATACCAACCAAGTCCGATTAAATTGCATCCTAAAGCTTTGTGTTCTTCGATTACAGTATCAGTATCATTAATAATGCGTTCAAGCGGAGTATGGGTTGCACAAACTTTCAAGTTCAGTTCCCGAAGCTTTTCCACAAGCCATTCTGTCCGGTACTCTCCGAAAGCAGAAATTTGAATTGCATTATAGCCGATTTCCTTTACTTTTTTCAAGGTTTCATAAATTCCCGCTTCATTTTTAGTATAATCTCTAACGGTATAAAGTTGAGCTGCTAATTTCATATTCATCTCCTTATAAATATACTTCTTCGCCTTTGCTTTGATATAAAGCCCAAATAACATTCAGCGCTTTTTCCGCTTCCAAAATATCAATAGGAAAAGGTCGTTTTTCTTGAAGACATTTGTAGAAATCTTGAATTAAATATTTATGTCCCGCTCCCCAATAAGGTTTTCCATAACCAGGTCCTATTTCCGGAAACTCTTGTAAAGAACCATTAATATATAAATCATCACCAAAGATTTTATATTTATTTTTGGTGGTTACAATTTCTATTTCTATAGGAAAGTTATCGGAGCAGGTTGTGGTTGCATAAAAATGAGCTTGATTTTTTCCGCTCAAAGCAAATTCTGCGGTTGTCTCAACTTCAATAAAGTCTGTTAAATTGGTGTTTGTAACTTTGCCTTTGATTTTATTAGGCAGACCACAAAACCATAACAATAAATCCAAAGTGTGGATTGCTTGATTTATCATTACGCCGCCACCGGCCGTATCCCATTTTCCACGCCAAGGGGAAGCCTTATAGTAAGCCTCGTCCCGACTCCAGAGCAGTTTTGCTTTTCCTAAAAGAATCTCTTCATCTTCTAGAAGACTTTTAAGAGTTTGATTTGCGGGGAGATAGCGATTCTGAAGACAGATTCCAAGTTTTGCTGAAGAATTTCTTAATTCTTCTTTAATTTTAGTTAATTCTGATTTATTGATACAAATCGGCTTTTCCGCAAGCACATTAATATTTCGTTTTAAAGTAGAAATAATCATTTCATAATGCAGATAATGGGGAGTGCATAGATGAATGACATCTAAGTTTTCTTTTGCTAACATCTCTTTATAATCTGCATAGATCTCCGCTTTTAAATTAAAAGCCTTTTTTAATTCTTCTGCTTTCTCTGGAACAATATCACATAGAGCCACTACTTCTTCATTTGCTTCAAGAATTCCACGCAGATGAACAGGTGCGATACTCCCGGTTCCGATTAGAGCTACTTTCATAAAAATCAATAAGTTCCTTCAGTATCAAGTAATAAATCTTTGCTTCTCTTTTTTTGGGATGATTTCCGTCTTTTGTTTAGCTCTTCAAGATAGAGCTCGTCATCAAAAGGAATTTCGATTCCCTGATTCAACCAAGTTGAAAGCAGCATCGAATTCATCAAAATAACCCCGTTTAGTCCTTCGGTCCCTTGAACAAAGAGCTCTTCTTTACCGAGGATTGCGTTTGTGAAATTTCTTAAGATGCCGACATGTTGTGGGTTTTCCCCGTCGGTTTCGACTATAATCTTTTCAAACTTGGGTTGTCCGAAACCGCCTTGATAGGTGCGGTTAAATTCTCTTTCATCGATTTCATTTTTATAATAAATTAATTCGCCGTTCTCACAAACCAATTTGCCTCCGGTTCCTAGCACTTCAAAACGATTGCTTCCAGGTGCATCGGCAGTTGAAGTAATAAAGACACCGGTAGCGCCGTTTTCATATTCTAAATAAGCACTGACATCGTCTTCGACTTCAATGTCATGCCATTTTCCGAAATGACAGTAAGCATGAACATATTTCGGCATCATTCCGGTAACCCAGAAAAGCAAATCAAGTTGATGCGGACATTGGTTGAAAAGAACTCCGCCCCCTTCGCCTTCCCAAGTTGCCCGCCAATCCCCTGAATCATAATAACTTTGTGAGCGATACCAATCTGTAATCAGCCAATTGATTCTTTTAATTGTGCCGATGGCGCCGGTATGAATAAGCTCACGCATTTTGCGGTAAAGGCAATTAGTTCTTTGATTAAACATCATCGTAAATAAAGCCTCCGATTCTTCCGCAACTTTATTCATTTCCTTAACTTGTTTTGTATAAACGCCGGCAGGTTTTTCACAGACGACATGAATTCCTTTCCTTAATGCTTGAATCGCAAGCTCCGGATGCCCGTAATGCGGGGTCGCAATAATTACAGCATCGACATCTCCTTTTTCAATCAATTCCGCTCCGCTAGCAAAACACTCAAAATTTGAATTCGGATATTTCTCCTTTTGAATATTGAGTCTGTTTTCATTAATGTCAGCAATTGCAGTTACAACCGCCTGCGGGACTTTTCCTGATTGAATACTTTGTAGATGTCCGGAACCCATATTTCCGACACCGATTATTCCGTATTTTATTTCTTTCATTTTACCCAATACCCTTCTTTTTCCTGATAACCACATTTCATTAAAATTTGTTTAATGCTGATAACCGCAAAATCAAAAGCTTCCTCATTAGTTGAAAACCTAAACTTTGTTCTTAAATTGGTACTGTCAATTTTTTCATAACCAGAAAAAATAGCTAAGTGTGGCTCAAGCGTAAGAACTGTTTCTTTTTCTAACCTATTAACGATTTCTTCGATCTTTCCGTCGCCATAACCAGCAGGAACAATTTCTCCCGTCGCTTTTACAACATCTTTGATATGAAAATAATCAGTTTTATTATGGAGTTTTTCAATTGCTTCATTTATATCTTCTCTGCATTGCAGATAATTTGCGGGATCAAAAACAAGTCTAAGGTCGGGAAGGGCAGTTTTCAGTTTCAGAACCCTTTCTACCCGATCTCCGTAAATATCTTTTTCATTTTCATGGAAAAGCAACATGCCATGCTTTTTAGCTTCTTCCAGTAATCTTTTCAGGCGACGAATTACAAGCTCTTCGTATTTGTTATAATCCTTTAAAAAGAAACTAAAAATCCTGATTCTTTTAGTATTAAAGATTTTTGCTAATCTAAAAATATGCCTTGCTTCTTCTAAATGATGATCAAAATCATCTTCAATTCCAATCTTTCCAAGCGGAGACCCGATTGCCCAAACTTCAATACCGGTTTCTTCAAGTCGAGCCGCATAATTCTCTGCCTCTTCTAAAGTTACATCCTTAATATTTTTACCGTTAATATTTCTCAACTCGATTAAAGAAATATTGTTTTCTTGTAAAGCCCGGATCTGGGTATCAAGGAACGCACTTGCTTCATCAGCAAAACCACAAAGTCTAATCCTCATATCTAGTTCCTCTCTCTTTTTTTAAAATTATAACAATTTATTCTTATTAATCCGATTGTCCTGCTTGTTATTTTGATTGCAAATCTTGACATTTTCAGTTATAATTTTGTTGGGTGTTATTATGTTATCTAAAGATTTAAGCCTCAGTTACCTAACAAATTACAATCTAACCCAAGAAGACACCAAATCATTTTATAGACATTTCCACAATGACTATGAAGTTTTTGTTTTTATTAAAGGAGAGATTGAGTATATTGTAGAAGATAAGGTTTATAGTTTGGAACCCTATCAATTATTAATTTTGAAACCCAAACAATATCATTTTGCGGTTATCAAAAACAAGGCTGTTTACAGTCGTATGATTATAAACTTTACTATTGAGGATGAATTGACAGAAAAATTACTAGAACCAGACTTTCTTGATCTAAACCTTTACCCAGAAACTTTAAGTTTATTAAAATTCATCTTAAGAAATCAAGCCGGATTTTCCAAAAAAGACTTTACACAATTAATCCTCAATACCATTAGATCGTTTTTGATTATTCATAACAACCTTGAAACTAAAGAACTTCCTTCCCATTATATGACACTAAATCCTTTTATTAGAAAAGCTTTGCTTTATATTGATGAAAATATCCAATCAAAAATTACTTTAAATGATTTAGCGGCAGAACTTAATATTAATCCTTACTATTTTTCACGGATTTTCAAACAAGCCTTAGGAGAATCTCCAATCAGTTATGTCAGAAAAAAACAGTTAATCAGAGCCCAAGAACTAATTGAAAACGGCGAATATCCGACTCAAGTTTTTTATAAATTCGGGTTTTCTGATTACTCAAGTTTTTATCGAGCTTATAAAGCTTTTTTCAAAAAGAGTCCCAGCGAAGATTAGCATAAAGAATATTTACCGTGATAAAAATGCAATCCAATTCAGGAATGCATTTTATTTTTTACTATGGTGTTTCTCTGATTATTAAATTTACACCGATAACCGAGTCTTTACTCCCTGTAATATCGGAAACTGCTACTCTAAATTTAATTCCTTTATCCATCTTTCCGGCAATTTTTGACGCCAGTTCCTTAGAAATAAACCCAATTTGATTACCTTTTGCGTTTATCACTTTAATAGCGTTTTTATCATAAGGGTTATTTTTATCCCGTTCCAATCTTATCTTTTCCCCGATTTTCATTCCTTTTATATAATCCTGACGGTTTTCAAAAGTAACCCCTACAACTTTAGTATAAAATTGTTTCATATAGACCTCCCCTAGATTTTTATAACATATTCACAAGTAGTTTCCCTGATATTCTTCCTCAGATTCAACTTTTCTTTTAGCTCAAAATATACTTTATCGTTTTTAAATAAGTCCCGTGGATTTCCAATGATTGCGGAAGGTGAAAAATGGTGTGGCTTTCCCCCTTTATCAAGGATAAAACCAAATCTTTTCTCTTTATTAAACATATTAATTACACCTTCTTTTTTAGATTCAAGAAATCTTTTGATCAGCACATCCTTACATTTTTTCTGAAAATCAAAATAATACTTTCTAAAATTCAATTCTGTAATGTTATATTTTTCCGCACTCTCTAGTTCGCTCCCGATTGACCAATTGTTTTTCTTTCTTTCATAATAAAGTATAGAATTTAACAGTTTTACAAGTTCTTCTTCTCCTATATCCAAATAAACTTTTTGTAAATCTAATAATAATTTATTTAAATATCCTAAATTTTGACGGTTTTTAAAGAGAGCTAAGGTAAAGTATTTTCCAGCCTTTTTTATTTCATTCAATTTTAGATAGATTAACCCAACTTGGTGATATAAATACCAATCATCTTTGATTTCTAAGGCTTGATGCTTTTTATTTAATGCCGTCTTAAAATCATTTAAAGCAAAATAGTTTTCGGCTTGAAGATTTAAGATAAAACCTCGATACTGAGAAAGGTTGGGATCTAAGGTTAATAATTCAGCACAGATTTTATTCGAGTTTTTATATTCACCAATATCATAATAAAATTTACCAATGCTATAGCCTAAATGTTCATATTCGGAAGCAAGAGTTTTGCCGTTTTGATAATGTAGTTCTTTTGAATAAACTTTATAATTGACATATTCTACAAACTCTTGCAGCAATTTCTTGTTTATTGCTTCATTTTTGAATAAGATTTTTGCCAGATAATAACAATAGTGTGTTCTATCGGCACAATAATTAAGATAGTTTAAGACTTCTTGAAGATATAAATTTACATTAAAATCATCTTCTTTAATTAAATCATAAAGAAGCCATAAATATGTTGTTGCATTAATGTTTTTAAAATCCTCAATACTATGAGTTTCTAAATCAAAATAGTCCGACTTCATCTCAGTCATTAGATCAAATACATATAAATAGTTTTCGATATCTTTTGATTTTCGAGAACAAGCAAGTAAACGATTATTAAAATGCGGATTTATTTTTAAGCCTTCTTCAGTAAGCATCTTCTTGTACTCAAGAAATGCTTCCGTAAATTTTTCTTCACCGTACAACTTATCTCCGTTTTCTTTGTAAACTGACTCCATATCCTAACTCCCCTTCCATGTTATTATATTTAAATTATACCATTATTCTTATTATTAAACAATAAATATCTTAAAAATAAATAAGGCATACCAAAAAGGTATGCCTTGTTTTAATATTGCATTTGCTCTTTATTGAGAATGATTTCTTTACTTTTCATTAAGCGAATGATATTGCTTCTTTCATTATCGTCAAGTTTTTGAACAATATATTTGATATCATCTTCCATATTAGGAATCATAATATGTTCAATCGCATTAACTCTTCTTCTGGTTTTTTCAATTTCATTGGCCAGAAGATCACAAGTTTTTTCCAAATCCGCAAGACGAACCATTTTCGGAAGCAGTTTAGATAAAGCAATAATCGCTTCGTCAAGTTCGCTAGGTGTAAAAGCAAAACCATATGTTAAATCAATTTTCCCTTCGTCTTTGATATCCAACTCCGGAATTTTGATATTCATAATTGTTCTTGAAGAAGTGCTGATTTCGATGTTTTTTGTCGGAATCATCAAAGCTTCAAAAATCCCGGCTTTGCTCATTTTAAGTTTTGCACTGGAAAACCTTGCGATTATTTTTTTAAGTTCCGCTTCGGTTTCAATTCTTAAAGAGCGACTTTCTTTGATAATAGCCATGAATTGACGAACCATTTCGTCTTGTTTGTCTTTTAAGAGTTTATGCCCTCTTTGAGCGATCTCGAGCTGTTTTTTCAGCCGCGAGAGTTCCATCCGGGTGGGATTGACACGAGTCAAAGCCATGTCATTTCTCCTCTGGATAGTATTTTTCGATGTTTTCCAAACTAATTCGCTTCAGTTCTGATTTCGGTAAGATTGTCAAGAGTTTCCAACCGAGGTCAAGTGTTTCTTCAATAGATCTTGCTTCATGATAACCTTGGGAAACATATTGGAGTTCAAATTCTGTTGCAAACTGGGCGTATAGTTTGTCCATATCGCTCAAAGCGGCTTCACCGAGAATTGTTGATAATTCTTTCGCTTCTTTTCCGCGTGCATAAGCGGCGAAAAGCTGGTTCATCGTTTCGGAATGGTCCTCACGGGTTTTTCCTTCCCCAATTCCTTTGTCTTTTAGACGACTCAGTGAAGGAAGAACATCAATCGGAGGGAATATTCCCTTTAGGTATAACTCGCGCGAAAGAATAATCTGGCCTTCAGTGATATAACCTGTAAGGTCAGGAATAGGATGGGTTTTGTCATCCTCAGGCATGGTCAAAATCGGAATTTGAGTAATTGAACCTTTTTTGCCTTTGATTCTTCCCGCTCTTTCATATAAGGTTGCGAGGTCGGTATACATATAACCCGGATAACCGCGCCGTCCCGGAACTTCTTTGCGGGCAGCAGATACTTCCCGCAATGCTTCCGCATAATTCGTAATATCAGTTACGATAACGAGAACATGCATTCCAAGTTCATAGGCAAGGTACTCTGCACAAGTAATCGCCATCCGCGGCGTCGCAATTCTTTCAATTGCTGGGTCGTTTGCAAGGTTCATAAAGAGGACAGAACGTTCAATCGCTCCTGATCTCTTGAAATCTTGAATAAAGAAATCAGCTTCTTCAAAAGTAATACCAACCGCAGCAAAGACAACCGCAAACTCTTCATCTTTACCTAAAACTTTAGCCTGACGAGCGATTTGCGCTGCAAGGCGGGCATGGGGTAATCCGGACCCGGAGAAAATCGGTAATTTTTGGCCGCGAACAAGTGTGTTTAGACCATCGATTGCACTGATTCCAGTTTGGATAAATTCTGAAGGATAATCACGAGCAACCGGATTTAAAGGTGAACCGTTTATGTCTCTGACAACCGTCGGAATGATTTCTCCGCCGTCATCAACCGGACGTCCCATTCCGTCAAAAACACGACCAAGGATATCGGGAGCAAGTTTAATCTCGATACCATGGCCTAAAAAAGTCGCTTTAGCGGTGGAAATCTTTAAGCCTTGTGATGAACTGAACAATTGAACAAGGGCTTTGTCTTCGTTGACTTCAAGAACCTTGCCGATTCGTTCTTCCCCGCTTGCCTGTTTAATCTTCACAAGTTCGTCATATTTTACACCTTCGACTTGGTCAACCAACATCAAAGGGCCGACGACTTCTCTGATTGTCTTGTATTCTTTAGGCATAGAGGTCATCACCTTTCATTAAACTCTGAAATTCGGAATTAATTTCCTTCATTATTTCCGCAAATTCATTATTAAAATCTGCTTCTTTAATATACTTCATCCGTCCGATTCTTTCTCGAACCGTCATATTGATGATTTTATTGAAACTTGCATTTTCCTTCAAAGCTTCTTGACCAAGATGATACCAAGTCAAAATCGCTTTTAAAATTCCGTATTGTTTATTTAAAGAAGTATAAGTATCAATTACATCAAAAGCAATTTGGTGGAGAAAATCTTCACGGATACTGCGGGCGCATTCCATCGTTAAACGGTCAGCAAACTCTAAGGAGTCGACACCAACTAAACGCACGATTTCTTCCAGTTTCGATTCTTCCTGCAAGATATCTTTTGCTTCTTGAACTTGTGTCGACCAATCCTGATTGATGTTTTTATTAAAAAATTCGGTCAAATCATCTTCATATAAAGAATAAGAACGGAGCCAATCAATCGCCGGGAAATGTCTTCGATAGGCAAGCGCTGCGCTCAACCCCCAAAACACTTTTACTATCCTGAGTGTAGCTTGTGAGACCGGTTCGGATGTATCTCCGCCCGGAGGCGAAACGGCACCGATGGCGCTAATTGCGCCGACTCTAGCTTCTTTTCCAAGGGTTTCAACTAAGCCCGCCCGTTCATAAAACTCAGCAAGACGGCTGGATAGATACGCGGGGTACCCTTCTTCGCCAGGCATTTCTTCCAAGCGGCCGCTCATCTCTCTTAGAGCTTCCGCCCAACGGGATGTGGAATCCGCCATAATGGCAACCCGGTAGCCCATATCGCGATAGTATTCCGCAATCGTAATCCCGGTATAGATCGATGCTTCCCGAGCAGCAACCGGCATATTCGATGTATTTGCAATCAAGACCGTCCGTTGCATTAAAGACATTCCGGTTTTGGGATCTTTTAAGTTGGGAAATTCATTCAAAACATCAGTCATTTCGTTACCGCGTTCGCCGCAACCGACATAAACAATGATATCGGCATCAGCCCATTTCGCAAGCTGATGTTGAACGACGGTTTTACCGCTTCCGAATGGTCCGGGAATGGCAGCAATTCCACCGATTGCAATCGGAAAGAGCGTATCAATAACTCTTTGACCGGTAACCATCGGTTCCCGCGGCGCCAACTTTTTCTGATAAGGACGGGGACGGCGAACCGGCCACCGTTGTAACATCGTTATTTCAACTTCTTCGCCGTTAGCGGTTTTAATTTTGGCGATGACATCGATAATTCTTGCTTTTCCTTCATGGATTGCGGTAATGGTTCCGGAAAGGGTCGGTGGGACTAAAACTCGATGTTCAACAACCGCTGTTTCCTGAACGACACCGAGAATATCGCCTTCGTAAACTTCCATACCGACTTCAACACGTTTCTTAAAATCCCACAAACGTTCA
The DNA here is from genome assembly GCA_012841865.1 of Acholeplasmataceae bacterium. Lineage (GTDB taxonomy): Bacteria > Bacillota_I > Bacilli_A > ML615J-28 > CAG-698 > DTU067. The sequence continues at coordinate 11,888 of DUTX01000034.1, forward strand.
TGATCTAATTTCGGTAAATCGATACCCAGAGGGATGCGGTCTCCTGACTCTTCGTAAATTACATCCAGTGGTCTTTGAATTCCGTCAAAAATGCCTTCGATTAAACCCGGAGCAAGCTCGACAGACAAAGGTTCATTCGTAAAGTAAACCGGTTCGCCAGGACCAATGCCTGCAGTTTCTTCATAAACCTGAATCGAAGCGACATCGCCGCGAAGTTCGATCACTTCACCGATGAGACGTTTTTCGCTGACCCTCACCACGTCATACATCTGGACATCTTTCATATTCTTAGCAACAACCAAAGGCCCGGAAACCTTTGCTATAATGCCTATTTGCTTGTTTTCATTTACATTCATCTCGAACCATCCTTTCTAAAAAATATCAAACCCGATGGCTTTTTCAACATTTTCTCGAATCTTTTTCAAACCGATACCTTCAGAATCCTCTTTCGTAGGTATGGGGATAATAATCGGATAGACTGCGGATTTATATTTCTCCAATGTTTCCGGTATTTTTAAATACAGATCTTCGCTGAGATAGATGATCCGGCACTTTTGATTGGTAAGCTCGAAGATTGTTCTATCCACGGCATTAACATCGGTCAAAACAAAAGTTTTAATTCCGACGGCATTGAATAGTAAAATTGTGTCATTGCTGCCGATTGCAGCAATAGAAATTTTCTCTTGCACTGGCTTCACCTCAATACTCGATTAAACTGCTTAAGTCCGGATCTTCCGACGCATAAATAATTTTAATGTTTTTGGCTTCGGCCTGTTTTACCAAGTAGTAATAAAACATCGGACCGATTCCAAGGCTATCATATCGATAAGCTTTCATCGCATCTAAAAGTAGTATGTCGAAATAGTTTTCTAAAGCATCCAGATCTTCATTTTCAAAATATCTTTTTAAACCGGAATAAATTTTCTCTTGATGGAAATTCCTAAAAGCTAAAAGAATCTTTTCTTCACTTTCGGAATATACGCTTTCAAAAACAGCAAAGGGAATCTCACCGTTAGCAATGAACATTTCTTCAAATTCATTTAATTCCCAATTCAGTTTTCGGCTTCTGATTAAACTTAAAGTATTTTTAAAATCCGCAGTTAGTTTAAAATATGTTTTCAAGGCCGGTTTGTAGGTCAAGAATAAGCTATCGTGAATGAAATTGAAGATGGCATTGTCAATCTTTGCACTCAAGGTGCGGGGATTTTCAATTCCTTTTAGATCTTCGTCTAATTCAATCAGAAATTTTTGATATGTCTTTGATAAATTTGAGTAATCATTCTCAAATATCGCTTTTTGTAATTTATCTTTAGGAAGGTTTCCGGTTTTTGTATAAAAATCAGGATCGATTTTTCCCAGAAGCTTCATTTTGTAATAGGCTTTAATATTAATTGCATCTATAGCGAGAAAGAATAAATCTGTATACTTTTTTTCAGGTGTTATTTCATCAATAATTTCCCGCAAATCTGCAAGTTCGCTTTCAATCAGTTCTTCAATATCGGAACCTTTACTACCGTAGCCCATATCCAGCAAAGCCTGATAAAAATCCCGCTTCTCGGTTTTGCATAATTTCGCTAACTTGCTTTTATCGAGAAGCTTATCTTCAATTGCTTTGATATAGCCGTTTGCATAAGGATAATTCATATTATTCTCCTTTCGCAAATAAAAGCTCGGCTATTTCTGCTTCATGCTTTTCCTGTAAAGTATTTAAGATCGTCTCGAATGATAAGTCCACATCGAAAGCTTTGCCGATGACGAGAAAGCCGCCGGTTATTTCAGCCGGTTCTTTGCTGAGGGTCAGACTAAATTCTCTACCCAAATCCCGGTTTAACTTATCAAGGAGGGTATTACCTTTCTCATCTTCTTTGCTTTCGGAAAAAAGACGCAAAAAGCGGTTATAATCACCAGTATTTACTTTTATTACTTCGTCCCCTTTCAAGTTTTCAAGGACGATAAGTTTTTTTACCAGTTCCGCATACTTCTTATCATCAAGAATTTTCAGCTTTTCAAGAGCATTAGCGAATACAGTTTTAATCAATTCCTTTTTCCGTGAAAGCGATCTTTGTTTCGCATTTTGTTCAAGTTCCGTAGTTTTCGTCTTGATTAATTCCTCGCCCCGCGACCGTACTTTTTGCAGGTTCTTTTCGATATTTGCTTTTGCTTCGGAGATTATTTTCTCCTCAATTTGTTTGGCTTTTTCTTTGCCGAGCCTGATTATTTCCTGAGCATCTTTTAAAGCTTTACTCTCAATTTTTTCGTAAATTGTTTTTGCCACAGCAAATCATCCTTTTATATTTAAATACCAAGCACAAGCAGAATGCTTACTAAGAGGGTGAGAATTGCATAGGTTTCGACCATCGCGGTCATTGTCATACCTTTTGCGGAAGCATCCGGCTGTTTTGCAGTCATATGGATAGCGCTAACTGCTGTTCTTGCTTGTAAAATAGCAGAAATCAAACCGATAATCGCAATCGGCATACAAGCACCGAAATATGACCAACCTTGACCGACGTCAAGTTGAGCTGGAGATCCTCCGAGCAAACCTACCTTAATCATTAAAAGAATGGCAACGATAAAACCGTAAATTCCTTGCGTTCCTGGTAAAGCCTGTAAAATCAATAGTTTTCCAAATAATTCCGGTTTTTCACTGCACACACCGGCAGAAGCTTTTCCTGCCATCTGGACACCGATTGCGGAACCAAGTCCGCCTAAGATTGCAGCTAAAGCTGCTCCGCTAATTGCAATTAATAATCCTGTTGTCATTTTAAATAAACCTCCTGTTAATTTGCATCTTGATCTTGAATTTGATCGATATATTTTAATTTGTACGAGAGGGGAGCAAATTCTTCTCCTCCGCCTTCATAAAACTTTCCAAAGAATTCAATATATTGTAATCGGCTGTCATGAACATAAGCGGAAAGCAATCCCATTAAAAGGTTGAAAATATGACCGATTAAATAGATGATTGCAGCAAAGAAATAGCCGATAAAATTTCCCATGACCATTTCTGCAAGTAAATTCATGACATAAGCAATAACCGCTGTCGATAAGCTTAAGGCCATTATTCGCGAATACGAAAGGATATCGCTCGCATACCCCGTAATATTGTATAGGGACGAAAAGCCGCCAAACAGTTTACCAAAAATATTCTTTTTACTTCTTCCGGCAGTCAAAAGAATAATAAGGGCACCGGTTAACGCCAGGGCAATACCGATATTTTTTATTTCCTCAATAAAAACAAGTCCGATTCCGACAATCACTAGAACCCAGGAAAATTGATCAAATAGGGCATCCAACAATTTTCCTTGTCTGATATTTGCATAAGCCGCAACCAGCATTCCGGTTATCACATGCAAGCCGCCGATAACAAACGAGACAATCAGATATTTAGTCAAATCAGCCATTGGTTCAAGAAGAATAGGACTAATGGTATAACCGAAATAACTTCCGAACATTACACCCCAAAAGATTGTGGTAATGCTCGAGTAAAGCAAGAGTTTATATAGTTTTAAACTGTCGCCCTTTGGTTTTCTAAATTTAATTAAAGCAAAGAAAATTATAAACATTAAAACGCCGTATCCCACATCCCCCATCATCATACCGAAGATTATCCAAAACCAGATTGACATGACTGGATTGGGATCGACATCATACCTGCTCGGCCTTGAAAACATGTCGGTAATAGCTTCAAATGGGGTAACGAAACGATTGTTTTTTGTATATGTCGGAGGATTATCCTCGGGTGCGGGATCGGAAATTTCCAAATCAAAAAGATTTGTTCCTTTCTTGACCGCTTTCTCAAACTCCGTTACTTGATCGCTTCTGACCCAACCTTCAAGATAGACAGTTTCTAAAGTCATTTTCAAGGGTGCTTTCTTTAAAGTGCTGATACTTGCCAGTTGATCATTATAAAGTTCTAGTTCTTTCGCATTCTCCGCTATTTCCGCAAGCTTTGCTTTTAACTCTTCAATTAATTGCATATTCGCTTGAATCTTTGTTTCCATTTCAGAAATGATTTCCGCCGTAAACTTAGC
>DUTX01000035.1 GCA_012841865.1 Acholeplasmataceae bacterium
AATTCATTAACACAACATCCGAAGTTTCAATCGCAACATCAGTGCCGCCGCCCATAGCTATTCCTATATTAGCAAGAGCTAAAGAAGGGCTGTCATTGACACCGTCGCCGACAAAAGCAACAATTTGTCCTTGGCTTTGTAGCTTAGAAATATATGCTGACTTTTCTTCCGGAAGCATATTCCCGTGAGCTTCAGTTAAGCCAAGTTCGCTTGCTACGATATCAACCGTTCCTTGATTATCTCCCGAAAGCACAATCAGATTTTTAACTCCTAATCTTTTTAGTCTTTGTAAGTCTTCTTTTACTCCGGGGCGAGCTTGATCGCGAATTCCCATTAATGCTTTCAACTCGCCGTCAATTGCAGTTAATACAAGAGAATTTCCGTTCTTTTCAAAACGTTCAATATCACTTAAAGCTTTTTTTGGTAAATTTACATTTTCTTGATGCATTAGCGCAACATTTCCGACAGCAACTTTATGTCCTTCAACAATCGCGATAATCCCGCCACCTTTGATAACATCCGTATTTTCAACAGTAAAAGCAGATGCCTTTCCGATATAATTTACAATAGCTTTTGCAAGCGGGTGGTCCGATTCATTTTCAACAGCAGCCAAATAAGCAAGCACTTCTTCGGTATCATCTGTATAATATTCTACATCAACTACTTCGGGCTTTCCGATAGTCAGCGTCCCCGTTTTATCAAATACAATCGCATCAACTCTGCTAAAGTCGCTCATAACTTCGCTTCCCTTTAACAAAACTCCGTTTCTCGCACCGTTACCGATTCCGGCAACATTGGAAACCGGCACACCGATTACTAAAGCTCCGGGGCAACCCAAGACCAAGATTGTAATTGCAAGCGGAATATCTTGAGTAATTAACCAAACTACAAGTGCAAGCAGTAAGACAACCGGTGTATAGTACTTAGCAAACCTATCAATAAACCTTTCCGCAACCGATTTGGAATCCTGCGCTTCTTCAACAAGTTCGATGATTTTACCGAAAGTAGTATCTTCACCGACCCTTTCCGCAACAATCTGAATCGTTCCGTTTTCTAAAATCGTTCCCGCATAAACTTTAGAACCCATAGTTTTCTCGACCGGAATTGATTCGCCGGTAATGCTTGCTTCATTAATATAACCTTCGCCGGACTGAACAACCCCGTCAACAGGAACTTTAGCTCCCGTTTTTACAAGCAAGACATCCCCTACTTCAACTTCATCGACATCTACTTCCTCAAATTCACCGTTTTCCATTAATTTCAAAGCTGTTTCCGGAGCCATTTCTGTTAATTCTTTGATTGCAGATCTTGTTTTATTAAGCGTCCGTTGTTCTAAATAAGCTCCGAACAAAAACAAGAATGTTACGATTGCTGCTTCTTCATAGTTTTTAATAATAAAAGCTCCGAGAACGGCAATAGTTACCAAAACATCGATGCTGACAACCTTGATTCTTAAAGCCTGATAAGCCTGAATCGCAATCGGAAACACTCCTAGAATCGAGGCAATTCCTAAAGTCCAGTTGAAGATAACCTGGTTTTCAAATCCTAATTTACTTATAAATCCGATAACTATCAAAACTAAATTGATGATAGTTATCTGATTCTTTTTCTTTAAGATAAATCTTTGCATCTAGGCCTCCTTTCCTTAGGATTAAACAAAGTACGCTTTATCTAATTCTTCCAACATCTTATACACTGCCTCATATGTTTCACAAACATCACCTGGAACTGTATAGTTATCTGTTACCTCACGAAGTTTTTCAAACTCTTCCTCTAAATCTGGTTTAGAAGCTCCTGCAGCTTCTAGCTTTTCTTTAATCTTATCAAACAATTTATGGACATTGTGGAATTCTGGATGATGTCCTCCGTGCACTCTTGCGACAATGGGTACATACTGTACTAACCTTTCAAAATACATTTCCTTTAATTCATTAAATTTAGC
>DUTX01000036.1 GCA_012841865.1 Acholeplasmataceae bacterium
TGTTATGTTACAATACATTTGAGACCAAACCTTGTATAAATAACAAAAGTGATTTATACTCTCTAATGAAAGAAGATTCACCACATGATTCTTCACGAGAGGAGTATAAATCACATGGCTATTATATCACATAAGTTTCATGATATCAAAACAAAATTTCATGCTGTCTCTACATATCGTACCGGTCGTTATTCTGTTTATCACATTTGCCTGAAATACCATATCTCTAAGGCCTCTTTAATGCGCTGGAATAAAGCATTTGATGGTACTATTGAATCTCTTAAAGAGAAAAGTCGTAGACCACACACACCTCATCCTAGTATCCATACGGAAACAGAAATATCTAAGATCCTTAGTTTGATTAAACGTAATTCTAATATCGGTCTGACTGAACTCTATACTAAACTCAGACAGCAAATAGGCTATTCTAGGCATTATTGCAGCTTATATCGTGTTTTGATTAGATTAGGTTATTACGTTAATAAGTCTAAGATAAGAAAGAAATACAAGCCCAAAAAATATCACACACCAGAGAAACTTGGTGAAAAGTTTCAAATTGATGTTAAGTACGTTCCGACAGAATGTAAAGCCGATCCCAGAGACGATAATCGTTATTATCAATATACTGCAATAGATGAAGCTTCCAGACAACGCTTCATGTATATATACAAAGAGCGTTCTTCTTATAGCTCAGTTGATTTTCTACGTAAAGCAATTGCTTTCTTTGGTTATGTTCCAAGAATTATTCAAACTGATAATGGCTTGGAATTTAGGCATTTTGGTGAAACAAATAGAATTCATCCTTTTGATTTAGGGTGTCAAAAACTCGGAATTATACATAAAACCATTAAACCAAGAACTCCCAGACATAACGGAAAGGTAGAAAGAAGTCATCGAACTGATAATGAACGTTTTTACTCAAATCTAAAATTCTATAGTTATGAAGATCTTCAGAATCAAATGAAAAGATATGTTTATAGATCTAACCGGATAGGGATGACACCCTTAAAGTTTAAAACTCCGATAGAAAAACGTAATGAACTCATGGAATCGAATATGGTAAATTGTTTATGTTTCGTTTGATTTCAAAATTGCCCATTATGCTAAGGGGGACACATTCCCCCTTAAACCCCTTTGGTTTATCTTCTTTTATTCTTTTTTGGTCTCAAATCATTTACAATCATACAAAAAAAAAATTATTGTATTTAGTATCAGAAAATGATTTAAAACTAGTTTTCAAAAACAAAGCGGAAATCTTTCCTAAATCAAATCTTTTCGAAAACATATTTTAAATCAAAATAAAATTCTTGCTATATTTTCCCGTTTATGCTATAATATTGAATGTTATTAGTAAATATTAAGGAGGACAAAATGGCTCGTAAATGTTATATAACCGGTTTAGGAACCACAACCGGCAATAATCGTCCCCACTCATTAACTGCTTCTAAAAGAAAATGGAAAGCAAACCTGCAAAAAGTTCGCATTATTGATGAAAATGGAAGAATCAAAAAGGTTTATGTTTCCACAAGAGCGATGAGATCGGGGCTTGTCAAGAGAGCATAACTCTCGGTTTCAAATTAATAAAAAAACAAACCCATTTTAAAACAGGTTTGTTAAGAGAAGAGGCTAATAAGCCTTTTTTTCTTTTCCTCCACGGAAGAGCCAGAGTATTTTATTGATGATAAAGGCAATAAATCTTGGCAGTTTAATCACATAAAATCTCATATCATCCCTCAATTCTATTTAATTATATGTTAGGGTTGCTTAATTTAGACTATAAGCTCTGAACCAAAAGTAGTTTTTTGTTGGTTTTTATTTTACCAATGCTAATGATTTCATTGCTTAAACAAAGATTATCAAAGCGCATTAAAGTATAATTATCAAGCTCATATTTGAAACCTTGAAGGGAAATGATGGTTTCATCTTCTAAAGCAAAGAGGGAGAGATATTTGTATTTACTTTTTTTAATACTTGTATTTTCCTGCAACAAACAAATTGAATTTTCGCGATCAAGAATTTCAATGTTTAATTCGGAATAACGTACGAGGACATTGATAGTCGCAAGAAAATGATCCAAACGCCCTCCGGTTCCGTTATAAACCAAAACTTTTTTGGGTTTTAAAGCTATTATTTCCCTAACCGCAAGTTCCAAATCCCCATAGTCCTTGCGGGAAGGATAAATCAAAAGCAAATCTGAATGCTTGGCGATTTGCATTAAATTGCCGGAATCAAAATCTCCGAGCGCAATATGAGGACGGTAGCCCGCTTCAATAATACTTAAAGCGCCGGCATCGACTCCGATTAAGAGCTCATTTTCTTCAGGTAGATAAAGTTCTTCAAAAGAATCATCTCCGGCACAGACCAGTTTTACAATCATAATTCCAAAAGGTCGGAAATGACAGCTTTTCGGTCTTTTGCTTTAAAAATATATGTTCCCGCAACCAAAACTTCCGCTCCGACTTCTTTACATAACCGTGCGGTTTCGAAATTGATGCCGCCATCGACTTCAATCAAATATCTATAATTGTTTTCTGCTTTTTTATCGCGAAGATAAGCAATTTTTTCAAGAGCTTGCTTTTGAAAAGTTTGACCGCCGAAACCGGGTTCAACCGACATTACCAAGACCAAATCCAAATCAGGGAGGAGTTTTTCAAGAACCTGGACATCGGTTCCGGGTTTTACCGAAATTCCCGCTTTGACATTCAAACTATGAAGATAGGAAATCATCTCCAGAGGATCTTTTACTGCTTCATAATGAAAGGTAATGTAGTCCGCTCCCGCTTTTACAAATGCTTTAGCATAAAAATAAGGATCATCTATCATCAGATGCACATCAAAAGTCATTTTAACTTCCGGTTTTAAGTTTTGATAAACCATTGGACCGATGGTAATGTTCGGAACAAAATGGCCGTCCATCACATCGATATGCAGAAACTGGGCTCCGTGTTTTTCCACATCTTTTACTTCTTCAAGCAGGCGAGAAAAATTAGCCGCTAAAATCGAGGGCGCTACGATCATATATCCTCCTAATATTTCTTTCTTTGCAGTTCTTTTAACTCTTCCGCAAACAATCTATAATTCAAATAACGACTTTTTAAGATTTCGCCTTCCTCAACAAGTTTTTTTATTCCACAATTGGGTTCATCCAAATGGAGGCAAAGCCGGAATTTACATGCGGAACTATTTTCAAAAAATTCGATAAATGTATGCGATAGGGTAAGCAAATCATCAAAGGGAAAATCGACATTTCCGAAACCGGGCGTATCTGCAACCCAACCGGTTCCGACTTTTAAAAGCTCGGTATGTCTGGTGGTGTGTTTACCTCTTCCTAGGGCTTCGGAAATCTCTGCTGTTTTAAGATTCAAAGTATGATCAAAAAAATTTAAAAGCGTGCTTTTGCCGACACCGCTTTGGCCGGCGAAACAACAGATATTGTCGTTTACTTCGGCTTTGATTTCTTCATAAGGCAACCCGAACCCGCTTGTATAAACAGTATAACCAAGTTTATTATAGTAGGTTTTAATTTCTTCAAACTCGATTTTATCCTCCAAAAGGTCCAGTTTGGTAAAGACAATCACAATCCCGATGTCATTATATTCGATAATTGCAAGCAACCGATCGAGCAAATTGAGGTTTAAATCTGGTTCCTTAACGGAAAAGGTTAAAAACACCTTATCGAGATTGGCAATAATCGGCCGGTCCAGTTCGTTCCTTCGCGGATGGATTTTTAAGATAGTTTTGGTTTTATCATCAAAATCAACATAATCGCCGACCTTCGGCGTTTTTTCTTTATAACGGAAGAGTCCCCTAGGTTTACAGATGAATTCTTCATTATTTTCGGTTATAACTTTGTAATCTCCGCTAATGGATTTGATAATCAGTCCTTTACGCATCGCATCTCCTTCAACCTTAATTGTCCGCAAGCAGCATCAATATCATGCCCTTGTTCTTTTCGCATCGTCGTGTTAACGCCGTTTTTCATTAAATAGTCAAAAAAGTCCCGGCGTGTTTTTTCATCACTTCTTTTAAAAATCCCCGTTTCATTATACGGTATCAAATTGACATAAGCATTCATCCCTTTAACAAGTCCGACTAAGCGTTTCGCATCATCTAAACTATCGTTGATGCCCGCAAGCAAGATGTATTCAAAAGTAATCCGTCGATTAGTTTTTTCGTAATAATAATGTAAGGCCTTGAAAAGTTCTTCTAAACCGTATTTACGATTTATTTTCATATATTTCGAACGTAACTCGTCGGTTGGAAAATGGAGGGATATCGCTAAATTCACTTGCAACTCCAAAGCGCTGAATTCATAAATTTTCGGTACAATTCCACAAGTTGATAAGGTTATATGCCGACTGCCGATTTCCAAACCTTTATCGTCGTTAATAATCCGAATAAACTCAATCACATTCTCGTAATTATCAAATGGTTCGCCGATGCCCATAATCACGACATGGCTGACCCTTTTCCCTTCTTCCTTAAGGATATTATCAATTTTTAATACTTGTAGAACCATTTCCGCAGTTGTCAGATTGCGTTTTTTCTTGGTCTCTCCGCTTGCACAAAAAAGACAGCCCATATTGCATCCGGCTTGCGTAGTAATACAAACCGAATAACCGTAACTGTGGCTCATCAAGACGGTTTCAATTAAAATTCCGTCTTCCAAAGCAAAGAGATATTTTTGGGTTCCGTCCGCAGAAATTTGTTCGCGTCTTGTTATTAAGTCTCCGAATTTAAAATTTTGGTCCAGGATAACCCTAAATTCCTTTTTGAAATTTGTCATTTCCGAAAAATCTCTGATTCTTTGTTTATATAAAGCTTCAAAAAGTTGCGTGGCACGAAATTTCGGGCTGCCGATGCTTAAGAAATATTTCTCAAAACTGCTTCTTGAATAATTATAGATATTATCCTTCAACTTAATCTCCTTAATTTGCAGATATAAAAACCGTCACTAGCATATTCGTAGGGAAGTATCTTCTTTTCTTCCACGATTTCAGCTTCCGGATGCCTTTTAGTAAATTCCTGAATTTGTTCTTCGTTTTCTTCCCGATTCAAAGTACAAGTCGAATAAACAAAATCGCCTCCCGGCTTTAAAAGTTCCCAGCCTGCCTCAAGAATCTCCCTTTGGAGAAGTACAAGTTCAGCAATCATATTTTTATCCAAACTATATTTAATATCCGGTTTGTGTTGGGTGACACCGAGTCCCGAACAAGGAACATCGGCCAAAACTTTATCAAAAGAGTGTTTTGGAAAAGCATTATGAACGGTTCTTGCATCAAGCAAATGCGTTTTTACATTCTCTACCCCAAGTCTCTTAAAGCCTTTTTCCATCAATTCCAGTTTATGGGGATGAATATCACAGGCAATGATTTCACCAAGATTTTCCATCAAATCTGCCAGGTGCGCAGTCTTTCCGCCCGGAGCCGCACATAAATCTATTATTCTCTCCGTATTTTTGGGAGCAAGAATTAACGCTACATATTGCGCAGATAAATCCTGGATTGTGATTTTTCCGCTTAGAAAGATTGGGTCTTTTTGAATTGCTCCGGTAGTGCTGTAAGCTAAGGGAAGGGGCGTTGTTTCTAAATCATAATTTTCTTTTAAAGCTGCTTCTACTTCTTCTTTTGTTCCTTTAAGGCGATTAACCCTAATAAAAAGCGGACGTTCTTCTTTTTCCGCAGCCAAGATTTTTTCCGTTTCCAAAACCCCATAATCGCGCACAAAAAGTTCCACAAGCCAGAAAGGATAAGAGTATTCTATGCTTAAACGCATTAGGGGGTTAAGGTATTCTAAAGATCTCTTGCCATTTCTTTGAACATTTCTTAAAACCGCATTCACAAAGGAGCCAAGAGCTTTGTTTTTCTTCTTAGCCATAGTTACTGCTTCGTTGATTGCTGCATAATCGGGAACGGAAAGAAAGAACATCTGGTAAAGAGCAAGCCGTAATAGGTTTATAACCCAAGGCTTTTGCTTTTTTTCTTTAAGATATGGTTCTAATTGATAATCCAAATAGATTTTGTTTTGAACCGTCCCGTAAAAGAGTTTTGTACAAAAGGAAACATCTTCAGAAGAAAGCGGATATTTCCTTAACAAATCATTAAGTATTATATTGCTATAAGCTTGTTCATAAGTAATTTTATTTAAAGCAAGGTGAGCAAGTGTTCTTGCGTTCATTGTTTCACTTCCGTAAGTTTATTTAAAAAAATCTCCAACTCCCGATCTCGTAACAAATATTCGCCGAGATTTCCGTGTTTTGAATCATTGGGACTATGAAAGTCGCTTCCGGCGGTAATGAAAAGCTTATGTTTTTTTGCATACCTGCGAAATCGAGCTTCATCGCCCGTATTATTTGCAGGATAGATTGCTTCAATACCGTCAATTCCAAAAGCGATAATTTCTTCAAGCGAAGAATTTTTAACTAAAACTGGATGGGCAAGAACCGCAAGTCCCCCATATTCATGAATCATTTTGATTCCAAATTTCGGATTCATTTTTGTACTCGGAAGATATGCGGGGCAACCGTTGCCAAGCATTTTATCAAAAATTTCTTGGTTTGAATAAGGATAGCCTTGACGAATAATTTCCCGAGCGATTGTACCGCGCGTGATGCTGGAAACAGACTCGATAAAATCCATTTTTAAGTCGATATTAAAATGTTCAAAAAGTTTCGCTTTAATTTTATGAGCGCGTTCGATTCGACCTTCTCTTTGTTTTTCTAAGAAAGCATCCAAAACTTCCAAATCGCTGCGGTCAGGAAAATATCCTAAAATATGAATGCTTTCGTTATTGTATTCGGTGGATAATTCCATTCCGATAATGATTTTAATATCTTCGTCTTGATAATCTTGAGCAACAAGCGCTCCTTTTAAAACATCATGATCGGTTATCGCAATAACATCAAGGTTTCTTTCTTTCGCTAATTGAATTATTTCCGCTACGGAATAAATTCCGTCAGAATATTTTGTGTGAATATGTAAATCTGCTTTCATTTTCGAGTCATCTCATTATAAATCAACATAATAACATACCTCTTCTCCAGTTCTTGGTAATGATTTTTAAAATTAAGATAATCAAAGAGTTCAACGTCTTTCGCAAGCCTTTTGATATAGAGGAATTTTGTAAAAAGGTCAACCCATTCGGAAAAATTAAGAACCATTACAAAATCAGACGCTAAAAAATACTTTAAATCATATTCCTTATATTGGGGATTATTGCTGTTTTCTAACCCTGTTACAAAAGCGTTGACAGTATTGATGATTAATTCACCGCTGTTATAAACGATAAAATCATAAGCTTCCCGAATAGTTTTAAACTCATCAATCATCTGGTTAACGGCTTTGGTAAGATTTTCAATCTCGCTATAAGCCATATCGTTACAAATGCTATAAGAAGCAATTTTAAGGCGCGGAAAATAAGTTTGTTGGTAAGAGGTCAAGTTTTTGTTGATATCCCGGCAAAAATCAAAAAGAGCATTGATTTTTAATAGCAATTGTTCCAATTCCGCATCTGCAACATCTTGAAGATATTTAAGAACATCGGTTTTCTTTTTCAGTTCATCATAAGACTTCTTAAAGCGGTTGATTTGTTTATCTAACTGTAAAGTTAGTTCATTATAATTTTTGTTTTTTAAAGCCGCCCGATTAAACAGTTTCAAAAAATGATACTTATGTAATGCCTGTAGGTATTTTTTCTCAAAGACTTCAAGCGATTCTAAGATTCTTTCGACTTTACTTTTCGTATCAAAACAATCATCAAGATCATAAACATTATCCTGATAATCGGCGCGTTCATAATAAATTTCCTCGTCTTTGGCTTTTGATACCGAAAGTGCCGGCCCTTCAGGAACGCTAATATTTATTTTTTCTTTATTTTTCTTCAGAAAAGAAAATTTCATAGGCAAATCCTTCTACACTTTTAATTATTATAACACGAGAGCCGGAAAAAGTTAAGTTTTTTGTCCGTTTTTATGCTTCTGGAAACATCGTATTTTTTACTTTTACTTAAAGGACCATATTAAAAGCACTCCTTGTTTAGGAATGCTTTCTTTCAGATAAGTTATTTCTTAAGATTATAGAAAACGGAAAGACCTTGGTAAATTGCGGTTGAACCGAGTTCGTCTTCAATTCTCAAGAGTTGATTGTATTTCGCAATCCGATCGGTTCTGCTCATTGAACCGGTTTTAATTTGGCCGGTGTTTAAAGCAACCGCGAGATCAGAAATTGTTGTATCTTCAGTTTCACCGGAACGATGGCTGACAACCGCTGTATAGCCCGCTCTTTTTGCCATTTCAATCGCATCGAAAGTTTCGGTCAAAGTTCCGATTTGGTTTACTTTAATTAAAATTGAGTTCGCAACACCCAAATCGATTCCTTGAGCAAGGCGTTTGGTATTGGTTACAAAAAGGTCATCGCCGACAAGTTGGACTTTGTCGCCCAATTTTTCGGTTAAATATTTCCAGCCTTCCCAATCATTTTCATCGAGACCGTCTTCAATTGAGATAATCGGATATTTTTCTGTTAATTCATAGTAGAAGTCAACTAAGCCTTTTGAATCTAATTTCTTGTTGCCTTCGCCCGCTAAAACATAAGTTTTGCTTTCAGAATCATAGAATTCACTTGAAGCAACATCTAAAGCTAAAAAGACATCTTTTCCGGGTTCAAAGCCGGCTTTTTTAATAGCTTCTAAAATTACTTGAATAGCTTCTTCGTTACTCTTTAAGTTAGGAGCAAATCCGCCTTCATCGCCGACTCCGGTATTGAGTTTGCGGTCCATTAAGACTTTTTTTAGATTATGGAAGACTTCTGCTCCCATCCTGAGCGCTTCTTTGAAGGTCGGAGCGCCGACTGGCATAATCATAAATTCTTGGAAATCAACATTGTTATCAGCATGGCTGCCACCGTTTAAAATATTCATCATCGGTGTCGGCAACACTTTCGCATTAAACCCACCGAGATAATTGTAAAAGGAAAGTCCCGCTAAATCTGCTGCTGCTTTCGCAACCGCCATCGAAACACCGAGAATGGCATTAGCACCGAGTTTTGCTTTGTTGGGAGTTCCGTCCAATTCAATCATCAGTTGATCAATACCGATTTGATCGAAAACATTCATTCCGATGATTTCCGGAGCAATGATTTCATTAACATTGTCTACAGCAGTTAAAACTCCTTTACCTAAATAACGGCTTTTGTCGTTGTCGCGTAATTCTACAGCTTCATAGGCTCCCGTTGAGGCTCCGCTCGGAACCATTGCCCGACCAAAACCTTCGCTTTCCGTATAAACTTCTACTTCAACGGTTGGATTTCCTCTTGAATCCAATACTTCACGTGCATAAACTTCTTTAATAAATGGCATTTTTTTAATTCCTTTCTCTATATTTATTCTTTAATAATCAAACTTTTTCCGGTCATCGCTTCCGGTTGTTTTATTTCCAGAAAATCCAGCATTGTCGGAGCAATATCACCGAGATTGCCGCCCTCCCGTAAAGCGATGCCTTTTTTGGTAATGATACAAGGAACTTGATTCGAAGTATGGGCGGAGAATGGTTTTCCGTCCTCATCAAGCAATTTTTCCGCATTCCCATGATCGGCAATAATAATCAAGTGTCCGCCGACTTCTTTTACGGCTTGATAGACTTCGCCAATACCTTGGTCAACGGTTTCAACCGCTTTAACGGTTGCTTGAAAGTCGGTTGTATGGCCGACCATATCGCAGTTCGCATAATTTAAAATGATGGTATCGTATTCTTCGGAACGGATCGCTTCCACGACTGTCTTCGTAACTTCGGGGGCGCTCATCTCCGGTTTTAAATCATAGGTCGAAACCTTAGGAGACGGGATTAAGATTCGCCTTGCGCCAGGGAGTTCTTTTTCTTCGCCCCCATCAAAGAAATAAGTTACATGAGCATATTTTTCCGTTTCCGCAATCCTCAATTGCTTCAAGCCAGCTTTGCTGATAACTTCTCCGTAAGTATCTTTCAATTCCTGTAAGTCAAACGCAAGTTCCCCTTTTACCTGTTCGCTATAAAGCATCATTTGTACAAAGGTGAGATCTTGGAAATGCTTCTTATTTTCCAAGGGCACCAGATCGGGATTGGTAAGACTCATCGAGATTTGAATCGCCCTATCGGGCCTAAAATTCGCAAAGATTACGGAATCGCCGTCATTGATATTGGAGTCATTATTTGCCAGAAACGGTATCACAAACTCATCGGTTATTCCTTCAGCATAACTTTCATCGATGCCGCCGAGATAGCCTTTCAAGGGCGCTTTGTTATATACTAAAGCATCATAAGCTTTCTGAGTCCGGTTATAATTCTTATCGCGGTCCATCGCATAATAACGGCCGCTCACGACGCCAATTTTAGCTCTTTTTAGCGTGTTGATTTTATCTTGCAGTTCTTTTAAATAAATTTTTGCGGATTTTGGGGGAACATCACGTCCGTCCAGGAAGGCATGAACCACCGTTTCCTTAACTCCGCGCTCTACCGCGGCTTCAAGCAAATAAAGAATATGCTCGATATGGGAATGAACGCCGCCGTCGGAAAGTAAACCCATAATGTGAAGCTTGCTTCCGTTCGCAACGGCTTTATTAATAGCTTTATCGATAGCCGCTACTTTGTCGAGAGTTCTATTGCGGACGGCAATATTTATTCGTGTTAATGATTGGTAAACGATCCGGCCGGCGCCGAGGTTCAGATGACCGACCTCGCTGTTTCCCATCTGCCCATCGGGCAAGCCGACTGCTTCACCGCTCGCATTTAATACGGTATTGGGATAATTTTGAAAAAGGTAATCAAGGTTCGGTTTTTTTGCTGCAGCAACGGCATTTCCCGGATAAGCAGCGGCTAGTCCATAACCATCCATAACAACTAACATCACTAATTTTTTTCTACTCATTGCGATCTCCTATTATTTCCATATCTATATTATACATCTGCTAATGCTAAGTTTCAAGAAAAGCAGGTTTGAAAAGGTATTCACTCTCTTATGTTTTCGTTATTTCCAACTCTAAAACTTGCAGTTTGTTTACAAGGAGATTCATTACAAAGACCAATACCGGAAAACGGAACAGCATCGTAATGATTCTAAAGAATAGGGTTCCCCAAATATCAAGTTTATAGATGTAATTTGCATAAGTGTTGAAGCCGGTCTCAAAGACCGAGGTCAAAAAAATGATGATGGCAAAGGCGAACAATCCGAAACGAGGATGAAGTTTTTTAATAAACCAACCGGAAAGTCCCCAAATAGTAGTCGTCACGGTATAAAGTGACCAAAAAGTAGCATAAGGCGAAATCATAAAATAGACCGTATCAACAGCAAAACCGGTTAAAAGTCCATATACGGGACCGAGATAAAAACCGGCAAGCATAATCGGGATCGCAAACAAACTAATTCGCATAGAATCCGTAACTTGAATCGAATAGATTTTTAAGAAGGAACCGATAGCAACAAATAGTGCTGCTAATGTAATTTTTTGTACATCTTTCATATCCATCACCAACAAGAAATATTATACCACAAGAACAGATTCTTGTGTAGAAAAAGACAAAAAATCCGAGAAGTAGTTAACCCGGATTTCAGTCTTTATGTCCGAAGATCGTTTTCAAGGCGTTTTTCTCCAAGCGAGAAACCTGAGCCTGAGAAATGCCAATCTCTTTAGCGATTTCCATCTGCGTTTTCCCCATATAATATCTTTCGTTGATGATATTCCTTTCTCTCTTGGAAAGTTTTTTCATCCCGTCCTTAATGGTTAATTCTAATATCTTTCGTTCTTCCGAGTTCTCGTCGTCTTTGATTTGGTCAATCAAATAGATTTCATCGCTGCCATTATTATAAATCGGTGTATAGATAGAGATGGGATCTTGAATGGCTTCCAAGCTGATGATGACATCGATCGCTTCAACTCCGAGTTCCCTCGCAATCTCTTCGACGGTCGGTTCCCGATGATTGTCTTTTAAGAACTGTTCTTTAAAATGGAGTGATTTATAGGCGATGTCCTTTAAAGAACGGGAGACGCGGATTGAGGAATTATCGCGAAGATACCTTCGGATTTCTCCGATGATCATCGGAACGGCATAAGTGGAAAAGCGGACCCCGTGGCTCATATCGAAATTATCAATCGCCTTCAATAAACCCAAGCAACCCACTTGAAAGAGGTCATCAAGATTTTCGCCACGATGGGAAAATTTCTTAATTACGCTTAAAATTAGTTTCAAATTACCTAAAACCAATTCGTCGCGGGCATTATCATCCCCATTTTGGCTTAACACAATCAGTTCCATCATTCTTTCATTACTAAGCGTCTTGAGTTCGGAAGTATTGACGCCGGTAATTTCGACGCGATTACGCATAAAAAATCCACCTCCTATTATATAGTGGTGGATTTTTATTGTTTTTATGCATGTAATTAGAAAAACTAAATTTAAACAATTGCTCGGTTTTCAATTTCATGACGCATTTTGTCAATAATTCTTTTTTCCAATCTGGAAATGTAAGATTGTGAGATTCCAAGAATATCAGCAACCTCCTTTTGGGTCAAAGGTTCATGACCGAAAAGTCCGAATCGCATAATAATGATATCTTGTTCTCGTTTCGGTAGATTATCAAGCGCTTGATAGATTTCCTTCCTATCTTCATCCTTAGTCATCGTTTCCAATGCTTCTTCATCAACCGCTGCCAAGATATCCGCAAGCACCATTTCGTTTCCCTCTGAATCGACATTTAAGATTTCATCGAGCGAAACTTCTTGACGCATTTTGTGAGTTTTTCTTAAATACATCAAAATTTCGTTTTCGATGCACCGGGAAGCATAAGTTGCAAGTTTAATGTTTTTCTCAATTTTAAAAGTCTGCACACCTTTGATTAAACCCATCGAACCGATACTTATAAGATCTTCAATATTAATTTTTGTCGATTCAAATTTCTTAGCGATATACACAACCAGACGCAAATTGTGAACAATCAAGGTATTTCTTGCTTCCATATCCCCATCTCTTGCTTTTAAAAGCAATTCCATTTCCGTGGCTTCATCCAGGGGGGCGGGGAGAACATTATTGGAATTGATATATAAACATAATTTGGAGGCAAAAAATTTCCTGATCAGAGCTAACAATCGTTTTAACATCTTCCCTCTCCTTCCTATAACACTAATTCCACATTCAACAGACATTCAAATTCAGTAATATCTGCAAAAACAATGAGGACATCTTTTAAACAAACTACCCCCTCAATCTCAATCTCAAAACGCCTGGGTTTATAACAGGCCAGGGCCGAACTACCACCGACAGTGCTTACAATAATCGTTTTGTAATACTCAAAATCACCTTGGTATTTCTTCGAAAGATAGACCAGCGGCAAATCATCGCATTTGGAAAAGTTTCCGGTATCAAGATAACCCTCCAAATGATAGCTTTTCTTCAAAGAATAAACACTAATATTATATTTCCAAGCATTCATAAATATGATAGGTTTTTTATTACTTTCAACCATAAAAACAAAAATAATCGCCCCAAAACTAAATAAAAGTAGATGTAATGAATTTATATTGAAGGCAGCAACAAAACCAACAGAAACGAAATTTAGGATGTAAAATGACGATATTTTTACAACCAACTGTCGAAACTTAGCAGTTTTAAAGCCAAAAAGGCTTACCGCTACACCACCAAAAATTTTGAGGAGATTATAGACAAAATAGTCAAACAAGAATCCAAGGACAAACATTCCTCCAACTAAACCACCCAGGACAATTCGCAAAAACTTTACCTTTTCTTTATAGACAATATTTACAACATAAATGAACAAAGAATTAATTGAAAAATTTAAAATAAAGATCAAATCCAAATATATTACCATACCTCTTCCCTCTAGACGCTATTATAGAAAAGATAAACTTGAAAAATTGTCAGATATTAGAATGAAAATATTTTTATTTTAAAATAAAAAAACCCGCAAATTGCGGATTTATTCATCATCAAGATTCTGAATATATTCAATTAATATTTTAACATCTGATGAAGGTATGTCATTTGGATCTGAAGAAATATAGGGAAGATTTATAATTAAACACATTATGCATTTTTTTGCATAAATATTTTAATTCAAAATTGTAATTACATAATATTCTCTAAATTTTTAAAAAACCGTTAAAAAAAGGCCTTTAAGGCCTCTTGTTCTATTTAAAACGATTTTTAAGCCAATTGGGAATGGTTGTATCCCCTTTTTGTCTTTCCCGCTTATCTTCGATTGTTGAATCGGAAGCAGTATGGATAACCGGTTCGTCCGGTTCCGGCACCAGTCTGGCTTTTCCTTCGTTTCTTATTGGTTTATAGCTCGGAAAACCGGCATTTAGGATTTCATCGGCATTCATAGTGGCATCAAAGCCGGTCGCGATGACGGTAACGATTAATTCGCCCTGTAAATCAATATTGAATCCTGTTCCGTAAACTATATCAATTTCAGAAGAGGAAGCATTTTGAATTTCCGTTACAACTTCAACAACCTCATGCATTGCGATATCCACATCGCTTGTGATAAAGACAATCGCATCGGTTGCACCGTTAATATCAATTTCTAAGAGCGGGCTGCGAATCGCTTTTCTTGCTGCTTCAACAGCGCGGTTAGGACCGCTCGCAATACCGATTCCCATTAAAGCCGTTCCTTTGTTTTTCATAACATTTCTGACATCAGCAAAGTCAACATTAATTAAACCAGGAATCGCAATAATTTCCGCAATTCCCTGAACACCACGCCGCAAAACATTGTCTGCTTCTCTAAAAGCTTCCAGCATCGGTGTTTCTTTATCAGTGATTAAAAGCAGTTTATCATTCGGAATAACAATCAAGGTATCAACATGAGGTTTCAATTTTTCTAACCCTTTGATGGCCCGATCCATACGTTTACGGCCTTCAAAGGAAAAAGGTTTTGTAACAATCCCGACAACCAAAGCTCCGAGTTCTTTAGCAATACTGGCTACGACGGGTGCTGCTCCCGTTCCGGTACCTCCACCCATCCCCGCAGTGATAAAAACCATATCGCTTCCGCGGAGGATCTCACGGATTTCATCTTCGGATTCAAACGCTGCTTTTTCGCCGATATCGGGATCCGCACCTGCTCCGAGTCCTTTGGTCAATTGTTTTCCAATTTGCAGTCTCGTGTCGGCTTTCGCAAGACGCAATACTTGGGCATCGGTGTTAATGACTATAAAGTCTACCCCTTTTACATCGTTTTCAATCATGCGGTTAATTGCATTTCCCCCGCCGCCACCGATTCCAACAACCTTAAGTATCGGTTTTTCATTAAATGCATCTTGACTGTACATATATATTCCTCCAAAAATTATTCCTACTTATTTATCATATTATAGCATAATATTAATTAAAAATAAATGAAATTAAAAATATTTATTTTATTTTGCTAATCTTCCATTGATATTTTATCATAAGTTTTGAAATAAATAAATAAATTTAATCTAAAAAAGTGATACATTATCAAAATTTACCAAAACCCATTCACATTTTAAGTCAATATTAAACTGCTCTTTTACATTTTTCTGAATTCTTTTGATTAATTCCAATAAATCTTCGCTTTTCGCATCTCCATTATTAATTAAAAAATTACAATGTTTTTTTGAGACTTGGGCGTTATTAATTTTAAAGCCGCGAAAGCCGATTTGATCGATTAACCTCCAAGCGGAATGTCCGGACGGGTTTTGAAATGTACAACCGGCACATTTTTGATCTACGGGTTGGCTTTTGTTTCTTTTTTCTTTCATTTCTTTGACTCTTTTTAAAACATCGCCGGATTCATCTTTTTGAAACTTTAATTTTGCTTCAAGAACAATCAAACCTTCTTCTTGTAAACGGCTTTTCCGGTACCCAAAACCTAATTCCGAATTCTCATAATCTCTAACAACCCCGTCTTTAGATAGGAGTTTCGCAGAGATTAAAATATCTTTCATTTCCAAGCCGTTCGCACCGGCATTCATATAGACAGCTCCGCCGATGGTAGCAGGTATTCCGGAAAGAAATTCGCCACCCGTATAACCTAGCCGGGCCAAATCATAACTTAATCTAACCACAGAACACCCGGGGGAACAAGTAAAAGTGTCGCCGATTCGATAGTATTTTAAGGGGAGTTTTGAGAAATTGACGACGACGCCTTCAAAATCAGCATCGGAAGCGAAGACATTACTTCCGGCTCCGATTATAAAGAGCGGACGGCCGGAGGGGCGGTAGAATTTGTGGAAAGCGAGAAAACTTTCAATTGAATTCGGATAATAAAAGAAACGAATTTTTCCGCCAACTTGCAAAGTTGTACAGTCTTTGAAAGTCTTATTTTCCAGTATTTCCCCAAGTTTATGATCCAAAACAAATTTCTTTACATCATCCAATTGCCATCATCTCATCCAATTCTTTGATAAATTTATCACAGGCGTCAACATCCGCAATCAGAGTCAAATTTGTAATTATTTTTCTCCTTAAATCCTTATCATCCAATAACTGCAAAATCTTAGTAAATAAACTATCTTTCGTCATTTCGCTTTCCCTGATCATTAACGCACCTTCTTTCTTTACAATTTCAAGAGCATTTTTCTCTTGATGATTAGCGGTTACATTCGGTGAGGGAATTAACAAACACACCTTTCTCAAAGCCATTATTTCCGCTAAGGTTGTGGCACCCGAACGCGTTACCACGACCCGAGCGGAGAGCATTAATTCCGGCAAATTGCGAACAAAGCTTTTGATAATAAACTTAGGCCCTTTGCTTTGATTTATTTTTTCAATGTTTTTTCGGTAATAGAGGTTCCCCGTTATCAGAATCACCTTAATATTTGCTTTCAAAAACTCTTCTTTTAAAGCGATAATTATGTCATTGATTCTTTCTGCTCCTCTGCTCCCGCCAACAACAAGGACTGTTCTTTCGGGAGTAAGCGACTGTTCCCTTTTATAACGTTCATATATTTCGCTGGTCCGTGGATTTCCGACAAGTCTTGTTTTCTCATTTTTTTCGATATCGAAAGCAAGCAAAACCCGGTCAACTTTCTTTTTTAAAAACTTATTTGCAAGTCCGTACACGGCATTTTGTTCATGGATGGCTGTTCGAATCTTCATTTTTGTAGCTGCCTTTAAGACGGCTCCGCTCACATAACCACCCATCCCAACAACAATATCGGGTTTAATTTCCTTTAAGAGCTTCCGGCTTAAAAAGTAATTTCGGAAATATTTATAAAGCGTGAGTAGATTCTCAAAACTAATCTTTCGCTTGAAACCTTTTGAATCCAAAAAATATGTGCCGGCAAAAAACTCGCTCTTATTTAAAAACTCTCTTTCCAGGCCAGTTTTAGTTCCGATAAAATAGACTAATAGCTTTGGATCCCTGGCTTTTAACTTACTTACAACCGGCAGCACAGGATAGATATGACCGAGCGTTCCCCCGCCCACAAAAACAATCCTTCTGATTTTCTTGATTTTATCATCCCCTAATTATAATCATAATTCCGATACTTGCTTGCACTGACAATAATTCCTAAAGAAAAGAGCGTCAAGATTAAAGAAGAGCCGCCGTAACTGAAAAGCGGAAGTGTGATTCCCGTTACCGGTAATAAACCGATAACGACACTGACATTGATGCCGACCTGGACGGCCAAACTGATGGCTATTCCTAAAACTAAGAATTTTAAGAAATCATCCTCGATGGCAAGAGCAATTAGAATGCTGCGATAGAATATCAAAAAATAAAGGAAAAGGACGACTATTCCGCCGATTAAGCCAAACTCTTCCAATAAGATTGCAAAGATAAAATCATTTTGCGGTTCGGGAAGGAAAAAATGTTTCTGCATGCTCTGATTAAACCCATGACCAAAAAGACCACCGGGAGTGATTGCGAAAAGGGATTGAATCCCTTGAAAACCGCTACCTAAAGGATCCTCCCAAGGATTGATAAATGCCATAATCCTTTCGATGCGGTAAGGGGCGCTTAGAATCAGAAAAGCGGCGCCAAATAGACCGATTGAAATTATTACCACGAAATATTTAAGCGGTACGCCGGCAAGAAAAATTAAGAGAGCAGTCGAAAGCACAATTACAAGTCCGGTTCCGAAATCAGGCTGCAACATAATGATTAGAAAAACAACGATTGAAAAGGAAAAAAGCAAAAGAAAGTTTTTCAACTTTTTCATATCTTGGTAATGAGCCCCCAAGTATTTCGCATACAACCCGACAAGACCCAGTTTCATAAATTCAGACGGTTGAATTGAGAAGTTACCGATGCTAATCCAACTTCTGGCGCCGCCCCGAGTTTTACCGATTCCGGGAATCAAAACCAGTAAAAGCAAAGCAAAACAAATCAGAAATACGGTCACAACATAGTTCTGATACTTTATAATATTCACATTAACGATAAAAAGCATCAAAATATAGCCGATAATTAAAAAAAATAATTGGCGAGTGAAGTAATAAAATGAATCTCCATACTTCGCCTCTGCCACAACATTGCTTGCACTATAAACCATCATCAAACCAATCAAAGATAAGCTGATAATGGCACCGAGCAAAACAAGATCTATTTTTCGTTTCCGCAAACTCCATCACCAATTAATTTTATTTTAAGAAAGGACTATTTATGATAAAAAGGAACTCGGCTCTTGGAACAATTTTTTTGATTATATTCATCTTACCGCTTACATATATAAGCATTAAATTTTTTATGAATGAATAAAATTATATCTTTGAGAGCATAAATTTAAAAATCCTAAATTTCAACATTGTAAATGGAGCAGTAATCGTCTCTTATACAATTTTTGTATGTTTATGGCCGATAATTATAGCACTTAGGTTTCTATTAAAAAGAACACCGGCAGAAATTATAAGGAGACGATAAAAAAATTTAATTCATTCTCCTTAATATAGACTGTCGTTTACCAAAATAAAAATAACCACCCCCTAGTTAACATGGGTGTGGTTTTCTTTTGCTTTATTATTTAAAAATCTTTATTGCTATCATGTAATCCGTAATCCCGGTAAACTTTTTCCTTATACTCATAAAACCTATCTTCTTGAATTGCTTTCCGGATGTTTTCTGTAAGTTTAATCAGAAAACGGATATTATGAATGCTTAAAAGGCGCATTCCGAGAATCTCACCAGCTTTGATTAAATGCCTGAGATAAGCTCTCGTGTAGTTTGTACAAGTATAGCAATCACATTCGGAATCCAAGGGCGTAAAATCGCGTTCGAACTCTTTGTTCTTTACGATCAACCTGCCCTTAGTAGTCATTGCGGAACCGTGACGAGCAATCCTTGTTGGTAGTACACAATCAAACATATCAATTCCCCGTTCAACTGCATCAAGAATCATACCGGGTGAACCGACACCCATTAAGTAACGCGGTTTGTCTTTCGGAAGCAAGGGAACAGTAAAGGAAAGAACGCGATTTTGAATTTCTTTCGGTTCGCCGACAGAAAGTCCGCCGACCGAATAACCGTCAAAATCCATTCTCACAAGTTCTTCTGCTGAATACTTCCTCAAATCTTCAAATTCTCCGCCTTGAACAATTCCGAAAAGCCCTTGCGTAGTTTTATTTTTATGAGCTTGAAGTGACCTTTCCGCCCACCTTAAGGTTCTTTCCGTCGATTCTTTAATATATTCATAACTTGCAGGATAGGGTGGGCATTCATCAAATGCCATCATGATGTCGCTACCTAAATCATTTTGAATTTCCATTGCTATTTCCGGAGAAAGAAAAAGTTGCTTACCGCTTTTATGATGGCGAAAATAAACTCCTTCTTCGTGGATGTCTCTTAACTTAGCAAGCGAAAAGACCTGAAACCCACCGGAATCGGTTAATATGGGCTTGTCCCAATTCATAAACTTATGAAGACCACCGGCTTCCCTGATAATCTCATTTCCCGGCTGGTTCCATAAATGATAGGTGTTTCCAAGAATGATTTTTGAACCCAGTTCTTCCAACTCTTCCTTGGTTAAGGTCTTAACCGTCGCTTGTGTACCGACCGCCATAAAGACCGGAGTTTTAAAACTTCCATGCGGAGTTTCCACAATTCCTAAACGGGCGGCGCATTCTTTACTTTCTTTGATTAATTTATATTTAATGACCATAAATCTTTCCTTACTTAATAAACATTGCATCACCGAATGAAAAGAAGCGATATTTCTTTTCAATCGCATGTTGATAAGCTTTAATAATCTTTTCCTTTGTATAAAAGGCGGAGATGAGCATGAGCAAGGTTGATTTCGGCAAATGAAAATTTGTAATCAA
>DUTX01000037.1 GCA_012841865.1 Acholeplasmataceae bacterium
CAAGCAAGCCTTAATTTTAAGTTCTTTACTAAATTTGCTTTTTCGTCCCATATTAAAAATACTCCTAAAATAGATAATGAATTACTTTATTTTAATTCACTGTCTACTTTAAGAGTATCATAACAAAATAAATCCCTGGCTTTTAGTATTATTATCACAGCTTAAGCTGAATTTAACTTTTATTCCAATATTCCTTTTTTACATATTTCGAAGTCATCAGTCTCAAAAGCCCCGGATAATTGACTGCGAAGCGGAGTTTGTCTCCGGGCAAGAAATTGCCATTAAGTTGTACAAGCAAATGATCGCTCGATCCGCCCAGGATTTCCACGTTTTCATCAAGGGGCATAAGGTCCTCCAAAGCGACATCCTGCTTTCCGATTGCGAGGATGCCCCTTTTCATCAGCCCCCGATCCTCTATTTTCGGAACATTTCCGAAGGAATCCATGCCCATGATACCTAGCGGGTAACTTGGCTTGGTTTTTACTTCTATCAGTTCCGCCACCAACTCGAAACAATCCGGATGCATTCCGGGAAGGTTCTTTCCGTAAGCCGTCTCCCTCCCTAAGAAGAGTGCTTCACCGATTCGAAGATTATTGATGCCGGGCGGGAGGTTTGGGAGAAGATGTAAAGAGGAAGAATTTCCACCGGAAATTAAGGAAAGTTCTATTTGAAACCTTGTTTCAATTTCTTTTTTTATTTTAATCAGTTCGGAAAGATTTTCTTTAGTCGGAATGATCCCTCCGTAACAGGTTAGGTTAGTTCCGATTCCCGTTAAGCGGAGATTTGAGAGATTCAAGATTTCCGCAACCGTCTTTAGATATTCATCCTGATAGAAGATGCCTTCGCGCAAATCTCCCAAATCAAACATTAAAATTATTTCATGAATTTTATTTTGTTTTTTTGCTTCCGCATTTAAAAGCCGAATAACCTCGATTTCGGAGTTTAAAGATAGATTGGCATATTTAATGACAGCTTCAATTTCGCTTATCATCGGTAAGCGAAGCAATACCTTCGGTAAGTTTAAATCGGAATAGATTTTTAAGTTTTCGATTCTTGAATCCGCCAGATGTGTAAAACCAAGCCCTGCGATTTCGTTGATTATTCTTTTGTCTCCAGCAAGGACCTTAGTAACCAGAAATACGGACTCAATTCCACTTTGTTGACATAAGTCTAGGATCCTTTTCGCATTCTCCTTGATTTTCTTTAAATTGATTTTGATTTGAGGAAAAATCATAATCCCTCCATACTTTTCAACAATAGTTTTAAAGCTGCTTCCGGATATTTAGTGCTTAATATACCGCTTGATGCCATGATATAATCATGATCGATGAGGATTTTAACTTCACCTTCTGGAAGCAAAAGCTTTGGATTTTTCTTCTGAAAATAAGTTTCGATTAAGGTTTTTCGGTTCGGAAGTCTTGTTAAACTGCCACCAGTTGCAATGACATATTTTATTCCGCTCAAGTCTTTTCCTTCTGCGGCCTGGATTTTTCCGGAACTACCGTAAAGGGTTATTATTTTTCCAACATGCCTTTCTAAAGCTGTTTTTAAAGCTGTATAGGCAAGGAGTTCGGTTAAAGGAATTTGTTTAGCGTCTGGAATTTTTTGATAATTTTCCAGGATTCTTTCGAGTTCCTCATTTGTTAGCTTAAGGTTTTTTTGAATTTCTGTTTTTCCGATTAATTCGACTAGATTATCCTTATTGACATAGACACCGAGATCGCCTTCGACTGTTCGTTTTGAAAAAGGCTCTGGAGCAAATAAAACTTTTCCGATTTTCTCTGTGTCTTCTGCAACCGAGAATACATCAGTAGTAGCCCCGCCGATATCGATGCAAAAGAGGTCGCCCAAAGCTTTTTGTAATAAAATTGCTGCTTTCATTACTGCACCCGGAGTGGGAATAATTTGGCCGTTAATCAAATTACGAATCTTTTCCATGCCCGGGGCTTCGGTAATATGTTTTTCAAAGACAGTATGGATTATTTTTCGGGCCGGATTAACATTGAGCGTATCGATTTTCGGATAAACATTCGGAGTTAAATATAGATAAGCTTCTTGGGTGAAATCTTTAAAAATTTCTTTGACTGCATCCTGGTTGACGATATTTCCCGCATAGATTATAGGGATATTTAGTTTTAATGCTGCGATTGCTTGACTGTTAAAAAGCGCCGTCTCTGTTTCTCCGTAATCAACCCCGCCCGCAAGCAAAATTATATTGGGATTTAATTTTTGAATCCGTTTTAAATCAAAGGGCGATAGTTTTCCAGCAGTAATCAGTTTAAGATTGGCACCTGCTCCCAAAGCGGCTTCTTTGGCAGCTTTTACGGTCATATCATAAACCAAACCATGAACGCTCATTTTTAAGCCACCAGCTGCCGAAGAAGTGGCAAAGGTTTCTTTGG
The DNA here is from genome assembly GCA_012841865.1 of Acholeplasmataceae bacterium. Lineage (GTDB taxonomy): Bacteria > Bacillota_I > Bacilli_A > ML615J-28 > CAG-698 > DTU067. Next base: position 2,403 of record DUTX01000037.1, read on the forward strand.
CTTCGACTTTAAACCCAAGTTTTGTTTCTAAATCTTTTCTCGCTTGCATTAAACCGCTTCCGACATCTTCCGCGGTGGTTTCACTCATACCTTGACCGAGGAAGACGGGATCTCGACTTAAATTATCAAAGGCATTAATAATCGTTGTGGTACTGCCGATTTCCGCAACCAATACATCGATTTTCATTTTATGAGTAATGCTTTTTTCCTTTCTACGAGGAAAGAGGCGACTTGATTACCTTTGGTGCCACGACCGAAACCGGTATCGACTCCTGTTTGCACTGCAAGTTCCGGAATCACCTGGGTGCCTCCGGCAATGATAATGATTTTGTCACGGATGCCTCTTTCAACAGCGTATTCATGGACTTTTTTCATATTTTTGTAATGAATTTCATCATGAGAGATGATTGTGGAAATAAGAATTGCGTCAGCATCAATTTCGATTGCGGCATCGACAATTTTATTTACGGGAACAGATGTGCCTAAGTAATGGCATTCGATTCCGTATTTTTCGATGCCTCCGTGCTTGATATCGATTATTTCGCGGAGTCCAACCGAATGTTCGTCTTCGCCGATGGTTCCAGCCACAATTTTAAATGGATTTTTCTTAACAAATTCTTTAATCTCTTCATCGCTCATAAGGAAAGGCTCCGGCGGAAGTTTGATTGTTTTTAAGTCGATTGTAAAATCGATTTTGCCTTTGATTTGGATCCGAGTTGCTTCCGCGGGATGTAAAACTTCGCGGTGAATGACTTCTGGATCGCTTAAGTTCATCTTTTCCGCAATTTGGACCGCCGCCGCTTCTGCTAAACGAATTGAAGTCGGTAAAGTTAAGTCAAGAACAACTACTCCGTCCGCAAGCCACTCGACTTCCGGTTTAATTATGGTAGAGTCCAAGAATTCTTGCTTTTCCTCAAGCCGTTTGTTGACATTGTCGGTTTCATCAAGTTCGTCAATATAGATAATTTTGTTTCTGTCTTCAAAAGTACAACCGCCGATTAATTCCGCAGGTGAGTCAAGATATGCTTCGTATTGATTATTGTTATAACCGAAATGAGCGGTTACAGGTGCGAAATAATCATCTTCGCGCGGATAAACGGTGCCGACACCGATACCGCCGTTAATTTTTCTTGCAATTCCGTCGCCGTTTCGTTCCGGATAAAATCCGGAATCAACAAAGAATCCTTGTTCGACGGCTTCAAAATAACCGCCGACGGCAAGCAGTTCTTCTAAGAAGAGCACGGCTCTTTCTTTTATTTCCCGGACCTTTTCACTCATATAGCCGTCTGTTCGGACCTCGACTAAATCTTTTAGGCCATCAAGGGCTGCATAGGTTTGTTTTGCGGTGTCGACGGCTTCGATATTATACATATGCCAGGGAACGTTCCGCCCTTCATCGGGCGTTATCGTCGACTGGATATCGGCACTTGTTAATTTTGAGATAAACATATTGATGACATGGGTTACGGTTGCTTCCCGGGTTGAGGATTCCATATATTTGGTATTCATCTGTGCCCGCATTTTGTATTCGCTAAAAAAATCTCTTAAAGCAACCGCATAAGGCAGGTTGATTTTTAAATCAGGAGCCGGGGAAGCTATCGGCGGAACGGTGGATAAAGCGATGTTTTCTTTCTTCATACCGGTTTTAACAGAGAATAAGGAGTTAATCGCATGTTGAACTAAGAGTTCCGGCATCACTTTTTCCGCAACGACCGCGGTTGCATTCGCATTATGGGCACCGTCGATTTGTAACATCTCCGCCCAAGCCATGATTTTCTTTGATTCGGCAGCATCAACGAAGGATCTGACCATATTGATGTTCCGGTAAAGAACATTGTATTGTGGATCTTGATGGGCTCCGTTTACTCCCTCTTCCGCAAACATAACGGCAATATCTGGTCCCGCAACCCCAGAAACATAGGAATGATAGTTAATTGGGCGTCCGATTTCATCTTCAATGATGTCGAGAGCTTTTCTTTGAGCGCGGACTTGTTTTCTGGTAATCGGAACACCGCCGACACCTTGCGGGGTGCCTTCGATTAAACCGTCGAAATGGGATTGGCCTGCGGTTCTGATGACCATAATGTGGTCTGCTCCATGCCAAGCCGCCATTCGCATTCTTCTGATATCGTCTTCGAATCTTCCCGAAGCAATTTCGGTTGTGATGACCGCATCCGGTTGCGGGTCGATATTTCCAAAGTATTTAGCTGCGGGAAGCGGTACGCTTTGTTTGAGCGGTTCTGAGCAGTCAGTATAGGTATAGTCTCCCATTTTTAAGTCTTTTACTTTTTTTCGCCAAGTCCAACCGCGCCGGCGAGGCGTATATTTATTGAGGTCTTTCAATAATTCTCTGATGTTAAGCTTCTCATTTGCTTTCATGCTGCACCTCAAAACTTTGTTTGACCTCATCCCAACCTTCATCATTTAAGAGCGCAAGGCCGGCTTCGCGGATTGATTTTCCCGTATGGCGGGAATATTTAAATACTACATGACCTGCGCCTTTGCTAATTAGGTTATTAGCAATGGCTTTTTCAACTATGCCTTTCGCTTCAAGACTGGAAAAACCCATTCTTAAAAGAACGGAACGCTCGATTGCCGGTGTGGTATGCGTTCGGGCAAGGTCGATTAAAGGTTCCACTACCTTTTCCGCAAGCTCCCAAAAATAAGCTTTAAGTTCCGCATCGTTATAATTTTTTAAATGTTTTCGTCTCTTTTCAAAATCATCAGCTCTTTGGATTGGTTTAGGCATTTGCTTCCTCCCATCTTTTTTGAAGTTCACTTATTTTCGCTTTTACATACTCCCGGTCGGAGTTTGTTTCAACAACCAAAAATTCCAGGTCGCTTGCGGTAATATAATCCCTATTCCTGGTTGCATTTCTGATTAAGGAAGCCCGAATCTGCTCGAGATTGAGATCTCGGGCTTTAATTTTCGCGACGGAATCGGGAAGAATGATCGACTTGCCGGGAATTTCTTCTTCCGGATTTCCGAAACGGATTTCGATTCCCATATTTCTTGCAAAGGAAAGTTGGGCTTGATGGTGTTTGCCGGCTCCCGTGTATTCTGTTTCCTGAACGACGATTATTTCAGATTCCGGTAATTCCTGCGCTATGCTGATTGCTGCAGCAAGCGAAGTGTTTCCGGCAGGTCCTCTTTCGATACCTTCCAAAGCAACAAGCATTTCCGTGGTGAAGAAGACTTCCCCTTGGTTAACCGTTACATAACGGTCAGTGTAACGGAGGGGTCTTGCTGCGGAACGCGGGACATCGCTTCGGTCCGGATTGGTGATAAAAGGCATTCCAAAACCTGTATGTCCGGTTGTAAATGATTTTCTGTTAAAATCATTATCGCTTGCCATATGGAGACCTTTCAGATTAACCGAGGCAGCAATGATCTCAACCTTTTTAGAAGTTGCTTGCTTTATTCCGCGGGCGGTACCGGTCAGATTTCCGCCGCCGGCGTTTGTAACGATGACTGCTTTCGGAAGTTTTCCCGTTAGTTTTAAAGCATCCTCGATTATTTCATAGCCGAGCGTTTCAACACCTTGAATCGCATAGGGAGTGTAAAGCGATGCATTGAAATAACCTGTTTCTTCGAGCAGTTTTAAGAAGGTATAGAAAAGCTCGGGTCCGACGGAAAGCTGAACGACTTCGGCGCCATAAGCTTCGCAAGCCCTTGCTTTTTCAATGATTTCCGGTTGTCCGATTCCTTTTGAATCATAGCATTCCTGAACGACAATGCATTTTAAACCAAATTTCGCTGCTTGACTCGCAACGGCCGCTCCGTAATTTCCGCTTGTTGCGGTGATGACACCTTCGTAACCTAACTTTTTCGCATGATAACAGGAAAGCGAAGCGCGTCTTGCTTTGAAACTGCCTGAATCATTTAAAGCCTCGTCTTTAATAAAGATGCGGGCACCGTAGCCGGGACGGCTAATTTTACGCACGAGCTTGTTAATATTCTTTAATTCTTTTAAAGGGGTGTTACCGACGCCGGATTCTGCTTGAATTTTTCTGATGAAATCCAAATCATAGCCGGTATCATTCATCATCCGTTCGTAATCAAAACTGATATTTCCGGTCTCATAGATACTATAGTCGATCCCGACGGAAGCTTTCATTATTTCATTACGGCGAGCCATGACGTGAGCATAAGAATTATTCTTCATCAATTTTCGCCTCCCCTTTTACAATCTCCCGGATTTTTAATATTTCCATGACAAAACCACCGTAATCGTGCCGGAAGGTGGGGTTAGCTTCTGTTAAGATTCCTTCTTCAATACGGCCAACTACGGTTTTGATTTTTACTGTATCTCCTATTTTTGCATCATCTAATAAATATCCTTTGGTCCACATCACAAGTGGAACCAATTTGGTATCTTCCGGAATGTTTTCCGCCCTTTCTTCGGGACGGAGAACGATTTTTTTGATTTGAACCCAAGCGCCTTGTTTAATCATTTCTCCACCTCGATCATTGCGCGCACATCGCCGACGATGGCTCGGGGAACGGGCAGATCTATCATTGTTTTTAACCCCGGAGTGGCGTTAATAATATGCGGGATCATGTTTACGCAAATAGCGATTGTCCCGATACCGCCGTCAACTTCGGGCGTAATTTGCATCTTTACTTCCGGTTTTCCTTTTAAAGTGATATAGTCTCCGGTCTGAGTACCTTCAAGTTGTGGTTCGATTTGTTGCGGGTGTTTCATTGTAATGATTTTTTTATCCCCACGGTAAGCTTGAGCCTGCATATCGACTCCGGCAACATTTCCTTTCCCTGCAAAACCATATTTTGATTTCCGCTCAACGCTAGTTACAATCGGTAACATTTGTTGTTTAAAGCGGTCGATTCCAAGGCCCAAAGCTTTATCAATCATTGCAATTGATTCTTTAAAGCCAATATGGCCGGCAAGTTTGCCGGCTTGCATTTTTGCTTCAAATTCATCAACGCTTAAACCGACACCTTGTTCTTCCATTACGGTTTCTCCGAAAGGCGAAAGTGAATTTATTCTTGCTACTTCAATGCTTTCCACTTCCTCCATAATTCCGGAAAGACAAACAACAAGTAAGTCCATCATCATTCCCGGATTAACTCCGGTTCCGAGGACTGAGACGCCGTTTTCTTTCGAAATTCTGTCGAGCTCTTTCGCTAAATCTGCTTCGTTTGCTTTTGGATAAGCCATTTCTTCGGCTGTTGAGATAACATTAATTTTATTTTCTAAAAGGAATTTAATCTTGGGATAAGATTTTTTTGTATAAGAGTCGGTAGCAAGGAGCACAACATCAGCGCATCTTTCTCTGATTACTTCCCGAATATCGCTTTGAATAAGCAAATCCCCTGCAGCGGGAACTTCCAGGTTTAAAACCTGATAGATACTTTTACCTGCAAGATGGGGGTTGTTGTCACAAACGCCGACAATTTCAAAACCTTGTTTTTTTAAAATCATTCTGGCCATGCCTGAACCCATGGCCCCGAATCCCCAAATAACAACTTTAACTTTTTCTTTCCGCATTTACTCCTCTCCTAAATGATAATTTTGGTCCCGGTTTCTCCTTTTAAAGCCGCTTCCGCTTTTTCGAGGGCAGCAATTAAAGCAACTCCGTTCGGATTTCCTTTCAGAAAATTAATTGCTGCTTCGACTTTAGGAAGCATACTTCCTTTATGGAAATGTCCGGCCTTTAAATAAACTTCCGCTTCAGATATCTTTAATAAATCGAGATCTTTTTGGTCTCGCTTTCCGTAGTTGAGCGCGACTTTATCGACGGCAGTCATAATGAAGAAGTAATCGACCTTTAAAAGTCGGGCAAGTAAACCTGATGCATAATCTTTATCGATTACGGCTGGAATTCCTTCATAACGGTCATTTTTCTTTATAACGGGAATTCCCCCTCCGCCCGCAGCAATTACGATTGATCCTGTTTCTACCAAAGAACGAATACTACTTATTTCTAAGATTCCAATTGGTTTCGGACTTGCGACAACACGCCTAAAACCGCGTCCTGCATCCTCTTTCATAAGATAACGATGGGTCTTTGTAATTTTCTTTGCTTCCGCTTCTGTATAAAAAGCACCGATTGGTTTAGTGGGATTTAGAAAGGCTTCATCGGCAGGGTCGACTAAGACGCGGGTGATGACGGTTAAAACCTCTTTATTTATTCCGGCTTTTTCGAGTTCGTTACTGAGTGCGTTTTGAAGATGGTAACCGATATAGCCTTCGCTCATAGCATTACATTCCGGAAAAGGAAGATTCGGCAGGTTGGAAGCGTTTTCAAAGGCGAGGTTGATCATCCCAACTTGCGGTCCATTACCATGGGTGATGATGAGTTGGTTGCCTTCGCTAATTAAAGGAAGCAATGCTTTGGCAGTTTTCTCGGTGAGTTTGATTTGTTCTTCGAAAGAATTACCCAAAGCATTGCCTCCGAGGGCAACTAAGATTCTTTTCATAAAGATCCGCCTAGTGTTGCATAAATCACCGCTTTGATTGTGTGGAGGCGATTTTCTGCTTCATCAAAAACCTTTGCTTGTTCGGATTCAAAAACATCATCCGTCACTTCCAAGGCTTCGAGGTTAAATTTCTCACAAATTTCCTTTCCGATTGTGGTCTCTAGATTATGAAAAGCAGGAAGACAATGCAAGAAGATGGCATTGGGTGCTGCTTTATCCATAACTTTTTTGTTGACTTGATAGGGAAGAAGAAGATCGATTCTTTCTTTCCAGGCTGCTTCGCTTTCTCCCATCGAAACCCAAACATCCGTATAGATGACATCGGCATCGCGAGCTCCTTCAGATATGTTTTCGGTCAGGGTGATTTTTGCTCCGGTTTCCTTTGCTATTTTTTTGCACTTCTTTACAAGTTCTTCATTTTGCCAGAGCGTTTTTGGAGCAACCGAACGAAAGTCAAGCCCCATTTTTGCGGAGCCGATCATTAAGGAATTGGCCATATTGTTTCTTGCATCGCCTAAATAAGCAAATTTAATTCCTTTGAGTCTCCCAAAATGTTCTTGAATGGTAAGAAAATCGGCTAAGATTTGGGTCGGATGATATTCATCGGTTAAACCGTTCCAAACCGGGACGCCCGAATATTCGGTAAGAATTTCCACTGTTTCTTGCGAGAACCCACGGTATTCGATGCCGTCATACATTCTTCCTAAAACTCGGGCAGTATCTTTGATGCTTTCTTTTTTTCCAATTTGAGAGCCGGAAGGACCTAAATAAGTAACGCCCATACTCAAGTCCAAAGCCGCAACTTCGAAAGCACAGCGGGTTCTGGTCGAATCTTTTTCAAAAATTAGAACAATGTTTTTACCCGAAAGTTTTGGGTGTTCGGTATTGTTTCTTTTGATTTGTTTTAACTTTTTAGAAAGGTCTAAAAGATAGGCAATTTCTTCAGGTTTGTAGTCAAGTAAGGTTAAAAAACTTCTCCCTTTTAATGTATTCATAACTCCTCCAATTTATATATCTTCGCGGTAAAAAGGCATTGTCATACAGCGCGGTCCGCCTCTGCCCCGAGAGAGTTCGCTTGAGGGAATCGTATGGATTTTAATTCCGTTTTTCACAAGCAACTCATTTGTAATATGGTTTCTTTGATAGACAATGACTTCCCCCGGTGCGATTGCAAGCGTATTGGCGCCGTCGCTCCATTGTTCGCGGCTTCCGGAAATGACATCGCCACCGCCGCAGGGGATGAGTTCGATTTCTCTTTCTAAATAAAATTCTAAAATATCTTTTAATGGTTTCTGGATCAGATTAATTAGGAGCTTACCTGGGATTTCAGGGTTGCGGGAAAGTTCGAAGACCCGCATTGTTTCCTGCAATTCCGAATGAGTGGTAAATTTATTGTAATCGACCTGTGTAAAGACAGTATCGAGATGCATAAAGGCGCGAATTTTCGGAATGTCGACCGCTAAAACTTTTTCAAAACTTGTTTCGTATTTATAAAAGAGATTCTTTGCTAATCTTTCGATTGCCTGCGGATGTGTGCGTTCGCTGACCCCGACAGCAATAACCTTTTCGCTTAAGACGATAACATCCCCGCCTTCGATTGTAGAAGGGAGATCACGGAAATAATAAATGCCCGGAGGATTTCCGTAAACGGGGTGGTATTTAAAGATATATTCGCCGTAGATTGTTTCCCGCATCCTTGTTAAGGTATACATCTTATTTAACATGACGCCGCTACCGACGACGCAAAAGGGATCACGAGTAAAATATAAGTTTGGCATTGGGTCGGTAACAAAGGGGTAATCTCTGATATAATCCGAAAGCGTCCTTTTGACGAAGTTGGGAAGTTCCGACTTCCTGATTCCGGCCATGGTTTTTTCAACCATCTCTTTTGTAGAGGCAAAGGAATTCAGATAGTCTGTGATGATGCTTGTTAGGGTTTCGCTATGAACATTAGCTTCAAATAGAAATTGTTTAATGAATTGTTGTTTTACTTTCGAGTTGCTATCTAATGCTTCCGCAACCATATTTGCTAAGTAAAGGACTTCAACACCACGACTTTTAAAAAGATTGGCAAGATAATCATGTTCTTGAACGGCTAAATCGAGCCAAGGAATATCATCGAACAGCAGTTTCTCCAACATTTTCGGAGTTAAGTTTTCGAGTTCAATTCCCGGTCGGTGCAATAAAACAGTCTTCAATTTTCCGATTTCCGATTTTACACAAAATAAATTCTTCAAGGCCTAATCTCCTTTATCTATTTTCAAATAAATTATACCATATTAAGACAACTAAATAAAAGCCATATTTTAAAAGACAGTTTTATTATTCCCCAATCTAGAAAAAAAAAAATATTCGGAAAATCCGAATATTAAAAATCATCTAACAAAACCGCTCTAACGGGAGCTGCTTCCACATTCGCTATTTTTAAAGGAAGGGCAATTAAAAGGTAGTTTCCTTCTAAAACCTCATTTAAGTTTAAACCTTCAAGAATAATTATTCCCTCCCCGAGTAGTGTTTTATGGGTGCCGTGATTAGCTTGGTCTCTTTCGATTCCAAGGGCATCAATTCCGACGCCGCTAATCTTTTTTTCTTTCAAATAAAAAGCGCCACTTTCGGTAAGATAAGTAAATTCGAAATCAAATTCCTCCTTGAAAGAGTTGTCGGTTTTAAAGAGAATAAAATCATTTTCCTTAATCTCTTTAGTTTTTAATTCCTCATCTGAGATTTTTTTAAAGCCTCTAAAATCAAATACTTTACAAGGAGTGATTAGTCTTTCTAAGGCGTAGCTTGCAATCGTCTCACCGTTTTCTAACATATGCAGGGGTGCATCGATATGACTTCCGGTATGAAGATTAAATTCTAATCGCGATTCATAGGTAGAGCCGCTTTTAAAATCCCTTTCTACAATAATCCTTGGCCGCTTTTCTTCGCGGTTTTTATAAACCTGCATCCCTTCTTCAATCGTCATCGAAATATCATAGATTTTCATATTTTTCCTCCAATGTTAACCAAACTTTATTATCCCTTTCAATCATTGTTTTTGCTGCTTCGGGTCCCCAACTAAAGGGAAGATAATTCGGAAAATCTTTAACTTTCCTTCTTGTAGAAATAATACTTTCAACAAAGCGCCAAGAGTGTTCGACTTCATCCCATCTGGTAAATAAAGTCGCATCGCCCTTGATAACATCTAAAAGCAATCTTTCATAAGCCTCCGGAGAATTAATGCCGACCTCACAGTTTTGACAAAAATCCATTTTCACGGGAACGATTTCTTCCATTGTTCCCGGCTTTTTCGCATTAAATTCAAGATAAACTCCTTCCTCGGGTTGGATTTTAAATACCAGCTGATTGTTTTTCAAATCTTCAGAATTATAAGGTGAAGGAAGTTTTTTAAATTGAATGATGATTTCGGTCTTTTTAACCGGGAGCCGCTTTCCGGTCATGATATAAAATGGCACACCCTGCCAACGCTTGGAATTAAGCAGGAGCCTTAAAGCAATGAAGGTTTCCGTATTGGAATCAGGACTCACATTCTTTTCTTCGCGGTATGCAGGAATCTCACCTACCCGATCGTATTGGCCGAAGACTAAATAGTCTTTTTGTTCTGTTAAGGTAAGCGGAATGAGTTCGGAAAGCACTTTTACCTTTTCATCGCGAATTGTTTCGGTCTTTAAATCCTGGGGTCGGTCCATCGCAATTAAACTGACAAGTTGTAAGAGATGGCTTTGTAACATATCGCGAATGGCACCGGAGCGTTCATAATAATTTCCGCGGGTTTCAATTCCAATCGTCTCTGATGAAATGATTTGGATCTGTTCGATATAATCGCGGTTCCAAATCGGTTCAAAAATGGTGTTACCGAACCGGATAAACATAATATTTTGTAACATTTCTTTACCGAGATAATGATCGATCCTGTAGATGTTTTTTTCTCCGAAAGTCTTAACCAAGAGAGTATTTAAAATTATCGCGGAGTTTAAATCATAACCAAAAGGTTTTTCAATAACGACCCGAGGCGGCAGAGGAAAGTTCTTTAAGAATGGTTTTAAATTTAAAGTGATAGTTTCAAAGAATTCCGGGGCGACCGCTAAATAAAAGATGACTTGTTTTGTATCGGCGTGAAGTGTGCTAAGTTTTTGATATTCAGCATCTTTGGTAAAGTCCATTTTTAAATATTCTATTTTCTCGAGGAGTTTATTTATTATAGTAAAATCAGGTTTGTTACGAGAAAAACTTTTAATCGCTTCCAATGCTTGTTCTTTATAGATATCGGAAATGATTTCTCTTCTTCCGACAGCAATTACTTTTATATCTTCCGGAAGTAAGTTTTCTGCTTCTAAATTATATAGTGCAGGAAGCAATTTTCTTTTTGTAAGATCGCCTGTCGCACCAAAGATTACTAATTTTGTTTTCTTCAAGTCTATTTCTCCTTTAAGTTCTTTACTATTTATTATACTATCTTATTTATTATTCTATTTCAAGAAAATTGCTTATTGTTAAACCGGTTTTGAAACAAGATAATATCATGAAAAAAGAAACATTCTGTTTTTTAAGGATAAAAATAAAGAATAGGTTCATAATATTATCACCATTCATAAATTTTAGCGAATTTTGTATGTAAACATTTTCATTATATTGTCTTGGGTGTTTTCTTATGGTACAATTGAAACATAGTTTTGTAACTGTAAATTTAAATAGCATCGCCAGTATAATTCGGATAATTTGGTTCCGGAGTCTCTACCAAGCGACCTAATCGCTTGACTATTGGTTTAATAACACAGCCGGCACGCTGTCTTTTAAGCAGGCCTGTTGGTAGATATTGGCGAGTACAATCTTTTTAGTACTTGCTTTTTTATTTACTAGACAAAACTAAATATTAACGAAAGGGTAATGGTATGAACGACTTTTTCAAACTCAAAGAAAATCGTACAACCGTAACTAAGGAATTGGTTGCCGGCGCAACTACTTTCTTTGCAATGGTTTACATCATTTTCGTTAATCCTATCATCTTGGTCCAAGCGGGAACAGAAGCAAATCCGATGCCCTATGGCGGTATCTTCTTAGCGACGATTATCGCAGCTGTTATCGGCACTTTGGTAATGGGTTTGTTTGCGAATGTACCTTATGCGCAAGCCCCAGGGATGGGACTGAATGCTTTCTTTACTTACACGATTTGTGGAATTATGGGTTTTTCCTGGCAGGAAGCATTGGGAATGGTGTTTATCTGTGGTCTTATCAATGTTATTATTACAGTTACTAAAATTAGAAAGATGATTGTGAAGGCGATACCGGAAAGTCTCCAACACGCAATCGGAGGCGGGATTGGTCTTTTTATCGCTTACATTGGACTTAAAAATGCGGGAATGTTGAATTTTACCGCTGATCCGGGAAATTGGTCCTTGCTTGATCCAACTGTACCGATGGAACAAAGCGGAATTTTTGTTAATTCTACAATCGTTCCTGCGATAACTGATTTTAGTTCCGTTGTCCCCGTTTTAGCAATCATCGGTTTGGTAATCACCATTGTTTTACTCCTTTTAAAAGTTAGAGGAGCAATCTTAATTGGTATTATTCTTACTACAGTTATCGGTATTCCTCTTGGAGTTACTGATTTAGCACCGCTAAAATCTGTTTTTACCGGCATCGGCGAACCGTTTAAAGAGTTAGGTACAACCTTCGGTGCAGCCTTTAAAGGTATCGGAACCGTCTTCAATGACGCATCAAGAATTCCGATGGTTTTATTAGCAATCTTTGCTTTAAGTTTAACAGATACATTTGATACAATCGGAACCTTCATTGGTACCGGCAGAAGAAGCGGAATCTTTACCGATGAAGATATCGCTGCTATTGAAGACAGCAAAGGCTTTAAAACAAAAATGGAAAAAGCTTTGTTTGCTGATTCAATCGCAACATCGGTGGGAGCCATTTTCGGAACTTCGAATACAACAACCTATGTGGAATCGACAGCCGGAATCGAAGCCGGAGGTCGGACGGGTCTTACTTCCGTTTTCACCGCAATTCTTTTCCTCCTTTGTGTATTTTTAGCTCCGATAGCAAAAATAGTACCTGCAGCCGCAACTGCGCCAGCATTAATCGTTGTCGGTGTGTTGATGGCGGGAAGCTTCAAAGATATCAACTGGAATGAATTCTCCGAAGCTGTACCGGCATTCTTCACAGCACTTTTGATGACACTTGCGTATAATATCTCAATCGGTATTGCTTTTGGTTTCATTTTCTATGTAATTGTTAAGCTTTGCCAGAAAAAGGTACGTGAGATTCATCCGGTACTATGGGGTAGCACAGGCTTGTTCTTGGTTTACTTTATTTTAATGGCACTAAACGGTGCGGGAATAATTTAGAAATGTAATGACGAATTATTGATAACTTCATAATTCGTCATTTTTTTGGGAAAAAAGAAAAGGAGAATGATTATGATTGACACTAAAAAAGTTATGGGCTATTTGCCTGATGAAAATCCTTCGTATGGTAAACTAATACTTTTTGCCTTGCAGCAAATTGTCGTTATGTTCCCTGCTACCGTTTTGGTGGCGCTCTTAACCGGTTTTCATGTTTCAACAACCATTTTTGCTAGCGGACTAGCTACCCTCTGCTTTATTCTTATCACCAAGAAAAAAATACCTTTATATTATGGTTCGAGTTTTGCTTATATTACAGCAATTGTTTCTATCACTCAAGCTGAATACGGTATTCCGGCTCCGGATCACCTGATTTCCGCCGCTCAATTTGGAATCATCCTTTCCGGTCTGATTTCTATTGCTGTCGGTCTTCTGGTCAGAACTTTCAGCATGGAACAAATCGAGAAAGTACTGCCGGCGACTGTCACCGGATCAGTTGCTTTAGTAATCGGGCTCTCACTTGCCGGTAGCGCGCTTGGAAATATTATTGATGTGGGACAGTCTGTCGGTGCCACTGAAGAAAATTTTCAAGTTGCTCAAAACCTAAGTTGGATAATTGCGCTTGTGACCTTAATTGCAACGGTTTTATTTTCCGTTTATCTTAAAAAAGGAACTTGGAGTCAGATTCCGATTCTCTTAGGTTTATTGCTCGGTTATGCAGTTGCTTTATATACAGATTTTGTTTCCGGTATTAATTTTGTTAACATTGCTTATAACATTAAAGATCCTTTATTTATCGTTCCTCACTTTACTCTCCCGAGACCTTCGTGGGAAGCGACTCTCGCCATTATGCCGATTGCGATTGCGACAATTCCGGAGTCAACCGCTCACCTTTACCAACTTGATTTATATGTGAATAAACTTGCGGAAGAAAAAGGATCAAAGAAGAAATATAAGATTGCTAATCGCTTAGGGCAGAATTTAATTGGCGATGGTTTAGGCGATATCATCAGCGGCGCAATCGGCGGACCGGCTGGAACAAACTATGGTGAGAATATCAGTACAATGGCAATTACCAAGAATTATTCGATTCGGGTTTTGCTTGCGGCTGCGATTATTACCATGGGCTTAGCTTTTGTAAATCCGCTTTCTGCTTTGGTTTACTCAATTCCTCCTGCTGTTATCGGTGGGCTTTCGATTTACCTATTCGGAGTAATCGGTGCTCAGGGTATTACGATTATGGTTGATAAGAAAGTTAACTTGTTTGATGCGAAAAATCTATCTATTATTGCTATAATCTTAATTGTCGGCCTCGGTGGCGCCTTTTACGGAGGCATCCCGTTCTTCGGAATATATTTACCGAATATCGCCACAGCCGCAATTTTAGGTATTCTCTTAAATTTACTCTATCTTATTGTAGATTTAATTAAAAGGAAACCATCTAAGAAAACGGAGTAAGAAATTTGCCTCTTAAAAAGCTCTTTAAGAGGCTTTTCTCTTTTTTTATTTTCTTTTTAAAAAATGGAAGATTTAAGGTATAATATTATCGAAAGGTTTGAAGAAAATAGAAGGTATAATATGAAAGAAAAAAGCATCAAGAGAATTTTAAAAGACTTTTTAGATTACTTAATCAAAACTTTTAACGGGATGGCTTTCGGTCTCTTCTCGACATTAATTGTTGGAACGATTATCAATACTTTAGGAGAGCTTTTGAATTTTGCTTTCTTTCAGGAGTTAGCAACATTGCTTAAAAACTTAACCGGCGTCGGAATTGGAATTGGAATCGCCTGGAGCTTAAAATTAGACGGCCTTCGTTTGATTGCTGCAGGAATTGCGGGCGGAATTGCCTCCAATTTAAAAATCGGCGACCCGATGGTTGAATTTCTTACGGTAATAATAGCGATTGAATTACTTAATTTGATTTTTAGAAGAAAGACCTTTCTTGATATCATCCTTATTCCCCTAACCTCTTCAATCATTGCTTATGGCTGTTTTCTTCTCTTAAATAAACCCGTTTCGGAAATGATGCGGGCGATCGGTGAGTTTATCAAATGGGCGACTACGGCTCAACCTTTCTTTATGGGAATCATTATTGCAGTTCTGATGGGTATGCTTTTAACGGCACCGATTTCATCAGCAGCAATTGCAATTGCGATTGGCCTTGATGGCCTTGCTGGGGGGGCAGCCGTTGTTGGTTGTTCAGTCCAGATGTTGGGTTTTGCGGTGATGTCGAGAAAAGACAATAAATTCGGAACCGTAATTTCCGTTGCTTTCGGAACTTCAATGCTGCAGTTTAAGAATATCTTAAAAAAGCCTTTGATTTGGCTTCCGACGATTATTGTAAGTGCAATTCTTGGCCCGCTTGCGACCCTTGTCTTTAATACCACTTGTACAAAAGAAGGAAGCGGTATGGGTACTTCCGGTCTTGTCGGTCAAATCGGAACTTTTTATTCCATGGGTAAAGATGCTTGGTTAAGTATCTTAATTCTTCAAATCATCTTCCCTATTCTTCTCGTTTGGATATTAGATGCACTTTTCCGAAAAAAAGGTTGGATTAAAACCGGAGATTTAAAAATCTGATTATAATTTAATCTTTATTTAAGGAAAGAGGTTATAATAATAGTAAAGAGGACTATCTGACTTGAAAAGGTTATTAAATCATGTTAAAATAGTCATAAGTATGGAGGTGTTTTATGCCAACCAGAACTTTTTTGAATTTACCGAAAGAAAAAAGGATCAGAATACTCAGGGCTGCTAAAAAAGAATTTTCGCGTGTGCCTTTAGAAAAAGCGGTGATTGCTAACATCGTTAAGGAAGCAAAGATTCCACGGGGCAGTTTCTATCAGTATTTTGAAAATGTCGATGATTTATTCATTTATCTGGTTCATTATATGTATGGTATCGATAAGAAGAAATTTGAAAGATATCTGAAAGAAACCGACAATGATGTTTACGAAGCATTAAAACTGAGATTTTCAAATACGATTGACAAACTGGCGATTGAAGAAAACAGACAATTTCGACTTAATATTATCTCTACAATCTTTAATGACAAAGCTCGCTCTGATGAATTACTTCAAAAGCTTATCCAACCGGATGTGGAAATCGATCTGACATATTTCCCTAAGGAAATAAGGAAATCAAAACATTCCCAGAATTTCATCAGTTTGATTAAAATGATCGGTAAAACCTGTTTGGAAAAATTCTTAACCAAAACAGCACCCGCTTCGGAAGTAAAGAAGTACTACAATAACTATATTGATTTTCTGAAAGTTGGATTTAATTTGTAAAGGCGTTAAAGCGCCTTTTTTGTATTTTAAGGGAATTCTACTTATCGTAGACTAATTCTACTTTTCATTCATTTTCATTTTTAAAGGCCTGTTTTATAATTTTAAGTGTAAAGCAGGTGAAAATATGACTATCACAGTAGTATGCGATGTCCTCGGTGAAGAAAACAACGGAACTACCATCGCAGCAATGAATTTAATCAGAAGTCTGAAAGCAAAAGGGCATGAGGTTCGGGTTATTTGTCCCGATGAAGAAAAACGCGGCCTTCCGGGCTATTATGTTGTCAGAAAAATAAATCTTGGACCGCTTAATAATTATGTTAAGAAAAACGGAGTTGCGCTCGCAAAAGCAGATAAAAAAGTAATCTATGCTGCCATCCATGATGCCGACATCGTTCATTTGTTGGTGCCTTTTTCCTTAAGCAAAGCCACCGCAAAACTAGCGAAACGCTTAAACAAACCTTTAACCGCCGGTTTTCATTGTCAAGCCGAGAACTTTACAAACCACATCTTTCTCATGAACAACCGCTTTGTAAACCGCTTAACTTATAAGTATTTTTATCGTAAAGTCTATCGGTATGTTGACTGTATTCATTATCCGACTGAGTTTATCAGAGATGCTTTTGAAGAAATCGTTGGTAAAACCAAGGGTTGCGTTATTTCCAATGGTGTTAGTAATGAATTTCAAAAAAGAGAAGTCAAACGGCCACAAGAATTTAAGGATAAATTTGTTATCTTGTCAATCGGTCGCTTAAGTAAAGAAAAATCCCAACAGGTTTTAATTAAAGCCGTTGATAAATCAAAATATCGCGAGCAAATTCAATTGATTTTTGCGGGGGCGGGTCCCCTGTATGAAAAACTTGTAAAGTTGGGTTCAATTCTTCCGATTAAACCTATTTTTAAATTTTTCAAACGCCAAGAGTTGATTAAACTAATTAACTATGCCGATCTTTATGTCCATCCTGCGGAAATTGAAATTGAAGCTATTGCCTGCTTGGAAGCGCTCAGTTGCGGACTGGTTCCCGTGATAGCGAATTCTCCTCGCAGCGCAACCCGCTATTTTGCTTTAACGGAAAAGAATCTTTTTGCTTGCAACGATGCAAAAGATTTGGCTAGAAGAATAGATTATTGGATTGAGCATCCGGAAGAAAAGAAGAGTCTCAGCCAAGCCTATTTGAGCTATAAAAATAAATTTGACCATGATAGATGCATGGACGAAATGGAAAAAATGCTTAGAAGAACGGCAGGAGCAGAACGATGAAAAAAAGGATTATTTATTATTCGGATCTGCTTCATGATGATTTTGCCGGAACCAATATAAATACAATCGAAATCGGTTCCGATTTTACCTACATTAACAAAAATCCCTTTTGGCGGCTCCTAAGCTTTATTCTATATTACTTTATTGCATTTCCTTTGATTTCTTTGTTCTGTCTAATATATTTACATTTACGCGTAAATAATCGAAAGGTAGTAAGAAAACTTCGGAAAACGGGTTATTTTATCTATGCCAATCATACCGGCTTTTATGATGCCTTTACCCATTCAATCATCAATTTTCCCAAGAAATCCTATGTTATTGCTAATCGGGATGCGGTTTCACTTCGCGGTTTGAAACAGATTGTGATGATGCTCGGAGCATTACCGATTCCGACCAGCATCAAAGCAATGAAGAAGTTTGCTGAGGCGGTGGAAGTTCGGTGGCGAGAGAAAAAATCGATTTGTATTTATCCCGAGGCTCATATTTGGCCCTATTATAATAAAATCAGACCATTCCCCGCTAATTCTTTCCGCTATCCGGTAAAATTTAATTCTCCGGTTATCTGTATGGTAACTACTTACAGAAAGAGAAAGATCTTTAAAAGCAGAAGGCCTTATCCCACCATCCATTTAAGCGAACCAATTTATCCTAATCCCAACCTTCCTTTAAAGGAAGCAATGCAGGATTTAAGAGACCAGGTTTATAACTGGATGGAAAATTGCCTTGAGGTAAACGGAAGTTATGAGTATATTCGCTATGTTTACCAACCAAAAACATAAAAACCCCGTTTGTCGGGGTTTTACTTTTTAAAATAGATTCTTAAAACAAACCAGGAAAGTAGAATTAACTGTAAGGGGATACAGACAATATAAATCATCCAAATATTATCTACCCTTGGGTGTAAAGTCAAATGGGTTGAAAGTGCAAGGGTCCAGATGGATAGCGTTGCGATGATGAAATTATAGAGCCTGCTTTTCCATTTTTTTCGAAAGAAAAGTAAAACAAAACAGGATATCGGTAAGGCATAGATAAAAACAAGCCAAGGTCTGGCAACTTCGTATTTGCTGATAATCAAATAAACAAAAATAATTGTCGCAACCGTATAAATCACTACCGATGAAAGTAAGGACATTATTTTTTCCGCTTGGTAGATTTTTTTATTCTCACCTAAGTTTTGATCACTGATAAGGTCGGTAACGGTAATGTTATAGAAATCGGCGATTAACGAAAGCACATAAATATCCGGCAAACTTTCTCCCCTTTCCCATTTGGATATTGCCTTATCGGAATAATTGAGTTCGACCGCCAATTCCAGTTGCGTGAGATTATTCATTTTTCTGTATTTGATTAAATTTTTGGAAATTGTCTTTTTTAATTTTTCCTCAGTAACCATATCTAGATTTTACATTATCTTCCTTAAAAATGCAAGTTTCTAAAATTGAAGAAACTAATTGATTGTAATTCTCAAACCACTATGATATAATTGTTTTGAAATCAGATTACTGATTATGGTTGCTTAACCAAGCATTAATAGGGAACACGGTGAAAATCCGTGACAGCCCCCGCTACTGTAAGAGATTAATGGCTTTTTTATAACCACTGGGAGACCGGGAAGGTAAGAAGCCGTGTTTGAAGTCTCGAAGTCAGGAGACCTGCCATAATCAAAGCAAACCATTTCGGCGGGAAGTGGAAATTGCGAGTTTTACATTCTCGTTATCAGTTGCCGCCGTTTGCGGCATTTTTTTATAGGAGCTAATATGAGTTTACGAAGATCACACCCGGCCCCGGTCTTTTTTTATCTTTCTTTAATTATAATTTATACGATGCTTTCAAAAAGCACGTTAATTCTCTTAATGTCTTTACTGGCCGGATTTATTACCCAAATCATTTTTAATCATAAAATAATAACAATCAAATCTTTGTTGTGGAATCTTTTCTTCTTTTGTTTGCTGGTAATGATCAATCCCCTTTTCAACCAAAACGGAGAAGAAGTGCTCTTTTATCTTAATAAACTTAAAGTTACTAAAGAAGCCCTTTGGGCGGGAGTCGATATCGCATTAATGATTCTTTCCGTAATCTTTTGGTTTAATCTTTTTAACCAAATTATTACAACTGACAAATTTCTTTATCTTTTCGGCCGCATTATTCCCAATACTGCCTTATTGCTTTCAATGGGCTTAAGATATTTTCCGCTTTTTGTAAAACAAAGCGAAAGAATCAACCAAGCTCAAAAAGCATTAGGAATCTATGAAGAAGGATTCTTTAAAAGAACCAAGAATTATTTAAAAACCTATACCGCGCTCGTTTCTTGGTCTTTGGAAAATGCGCTTGATACCGCAATCTCCATGAAAGCAAGAGGCTATGGAGTCGCTAAACGTTCTAGCTATAGCCTTTATCGGTTTCGAAAGTCTGATTTTCTTTTTTTCTTGCTTTTGGTTCTTGCTCTTATAACCTTAATTTTATGTGCAGATAAAACTTATTTTATTCTAGCTTTTGGAAGCTTCCTATTTTTTGGAGGAGCGTTGCTGGAAGTAAAGGAGAATTGGAAATGGCATTACTTGAAATCAAAAATTTAAGTTTTTATTTTGAGAATAACAAAGCTGTCTTAAAAGATATCAACCTTTCTTTAGAAGCAGGAGAATTTGCTGTTATAACCGGACCGACTGGAAGTGGCAAATCAACTTTGCTCAGTTTGGTAAAAAAAGAACCGGCACCGAAAGGAAAACTAACTGGTGAGATTATTTTTTCTGGAAAGGCGCGGGCTGATCTGTCTCTTTTTTTTGCAGCTAGTGAAATCGGCTTTGTCATGCAGAAACCGGAAAATCAAATCGTCACCGATAAGGTTTACCATGAACTTGCTTTCGGACTGGAAAATTTGGGTTTAAAACGGGAAGAAATTGAACGACGCATCGGTGAAACGGTTTCCTTTTTTGGAATCGATTCTTGGTTTCGAAAAGATACTTTCACGCTTTCCGGTGGCGAAAAACAAATCTTAGCCCTTGCTTCAATAATGGCGATGCGGCCGCGGCTGTTATTGTTAGATGAGCCGACTTCGGAGCTTGATCCGATTGCTGCGGAACAGTTTCTAAGCATCTTAGAAAAAATCAATAAGGAACTTGGGGTTACGGTTTTGATTGTAGAACATCGCCTCGATTATGTGCTTTCGCTTGCGGATAAATTAGTTGTACTGGATAAAGGGAAGATTATTGCGTCGGGAGCTCCCCGTGATGTTGTGCTGGCTTTAGAAAATTTTGAAGATTTTGCCTTACCGAGCGCAACAAAAATCTTTCGGGGTCTTAAGGGGGCCGGTGCTTGTCCTTTAACGGTTAAAGAGGGGGCGCTCTTTTTATCCCAATACAAGCAGCAAATAGATCCACCGCTAAGAAAAGAAGATAAAAACGGTAAAAAAATCATTCAAATTCGTGATCTTTGGTTTGCTTACCAAAAAACTGAAGAGGTCTTTAGAGGCTTGGATTTGGATGTTTATGAGGGAGAGATTTTAGCTTTGGTCGGGGGCAACGGCAGCGGTAAATCGACGCTCTTAAAACTGCTTGCCGGTTTTTATAAACCTTTGTTGGGAAAGATTCTTCTTTGGGGACGCAATCTAAAATCTTATCGCCAGGAATTATATGAAGAAATTCTTGCTTATCTTCCCCAAAATCCCCAGGATCTTTTTTTAGAAACAACTGTAGCTTTCGAAATTATTCAAACTAAAAAACTGAAGGATTTATTTGCTTTAGAGGAATTATTGGCTCTTCATCCCTATGATTTAAGCGGAGGTGAGCAACAGCGTCTTGCGCTCAGCAAGGTCCTTTTTAAAGAAGCGGAGGTTTTCTTATTGGATGAACCGACCAAGGGTTTGGATCCAAAATGGAAAAGAAAACTGAGAGGAATCTTACATGAACTAAAAAGCGAAGGAAAAACGATTATCATGGTGACGCATGATTTGGATTTTGCGGCGAAAGTTTCCGACCGAGCAGGATTGATTTTTGACGGCAGGCTCGTATCGCTATCCACAGCTATTGCTTTCTTTTCCGGAAACACCTTCTATACAACCCCCGCCAACAGGATTGCTCGAAATCTATATCCGGAAGCATTAACCGCAGAAGAGGTGATTGCGCTTGCAGAGAAACACGGTAAAATTATACAAAATTCTTAATTATTTGATTTGGTTTTTATTTATCCCGGGCTTATTGCTTCTTGCTTTTTTAACCGGAGAATTTCGGATTATTTCTGCGTTAGTCATAGTGCTTGCTTTAATTCCTTTCTTTTTAAAATTTGAAAGCAGACTCCCGGAAGCAAAAGAAGTAGTTTTGCTAGCGGTTTTGACGGCCTTGACGGTTGTGATGCGGATTGTTTTTTCGCCACTTCCTTTTTTTAAACCGGTTACAGCATTAATAATCCTTGCCGGTCTTGCTTTCGGAAGCGAAGCGGGTTTCTTGATTGGCGCTCTTTCGGCTTTGCTTTCTAATTTCTATTACAGTCAAGGAATCTGGACCCCTTATCAAATGTTTGCTTGGGGTTTGATTGGTTCGGTTTCGGGATTAATGAAAGGAATTTTAAAATTAAAAAAAGCCTGGTCATATTTCTTTTTGCTTTTGCTCGGAGTTTTTTCTGCTTTTGTTTTTGCGATTATTATGGATATTCAAACTGTACTTTTTATCGATAATTATTTTAATCTAAAAAGATTTATTTTAGCAACAGGCTCTTCTTTTCCTTATACAATGATTCATGTTCTTTCAAATGTTTTTTTCCTTTTCGCTTTTGGAGAAATAATGCTTAGAGTCTTTGTAAGAATTAAAACAAAATATTTTAATCATTAAAATATTTAAATAGTTTAGTTTGTGTTATAATACATATTATCTTTACCATACAAAATATAAAAGATGTTCCTTGCTTAACCATCTTTTAAAAAACAAGGAGTTTTTATGACCTCTGATGTAAGATATATAATCCGACAGGCAGTGATTGCTGCTTTGTATGTTGTTTTAACATTCATTGTGAGTCCGGTCGCTTATGGTCCGATCCAGTTTCGAATTTCTGAAATTCTCGTGTTGCTTAGCTTTTACCGGCGCGATTATATTCTCGGATTGGTGCTTGGCTGTTTAATCGTAAATTTTTTTAGTCCGATGTTTCTGGCTGATGTAATTTTTGGAACACTTGCGACTGCGCTTTCTGTCTTTTTGATTTCCAGAAGCAAGAATCTCTTCTTAGCTTCGCTTTATCCCGTAATCATCAACGGAGTAATAATTGGCGCCGAACTATATTTTGTGTTGAAAGAACCGCTCCTTTTATCAATGTCTTATGTTGCCTTGGGTGAGTTTTTAGCAGTCAGCGTCTTAGGTGTCCTTACTTTTAGGATTCTTTCCAAAAGCAAAGCTTTTCTTGAATTAATCGAAGCAAATCAGAATGTCTAACACTTTCAATTAGAATAAGTAATCTTTCTAGAACATAAGTTGAAGAGAAAGCGGGGCTTAATATGCTTGAAATAATTTTTTATAGCTCTCTCGGCATTATCGGGACTGCCATCGGTGCCGTTTTTGGCATCTTTTTCGGAACTAAAAAAATCGGCAAAACCTTAGCTTTAACGGCTGGGATTATGCTTGGGGTTGTGGTCTTTGAAATTCTGCCGCTTTCTTACCAGCTTTCTGATTTTTTCACCGCTTTGGTTGCTTGTGCTATCGGAGTCCTCGGAATTACGTTAATCAGTGCGGTAATCGGAAAGGCAAATCCTTTTAAGCAAGATAATCGGATGCTTAATATGGGACTCGTTATCCTCGTATCGATGGCTTTGCATAACTTTCCGGAAGGAATGGCAATCGGAGCGGGAGGTGCGGAAAGTTCGCGCACGGGCTTGCTTGTGGGTTTAACGATTGCTTTTCATGATTTGCCTGAAGGAATTGCGGTTGCGATACCTTTTGTCGGGGGAAAATTAGCGAAGCGAAGAGTGTTTTTTTTAACGCTTCTTTCCGCTTTTTCAACGGTCTTAGGAGCTTTGGTCGGATATCTTTTAGGTAGCATTTCTGATTATATGAATGCCGTTTCGCTAGGTGTTGCCGGAGGCGCCATGCTCTTTGTTGTTTTCCGCGAACTATTACCCGCCTCTTTAAAAGATATTAAAGTTTCGGAAACTATTCTTTATTTGCTTACCGGCATCTTAATTAGTATCATTTTAATTTCGGTAATTTAAACCCGTTAGGGTTTTTTTTTATTTAAAACGAAACTTCTGTTGCTTCATTCTATTATTCTTTTGAACCGATTAATAGAAAGGAGACCTCTATGAAAAAGAAAATACTTGTTTTTATTTTATTGTTTATGAATTTCGCGATGCTTAAAGTCGGAGCAAATAATTGGGACTATCTTCCGAAAACCAACAATTATTTCGACCCGGATAATTTTTTTTTGGAAGGAGAATTATATACTTGGAGTTTTAATTGTTTACATCCCTTTCGGATCAAAGAAAATACCGTTTATTCGTTGGTTTCAAAGAGCGAATCGGATCACTTTTTTAATGGCGTTAACCTCATCTTCTACAATCGCAATCTTGAGGAAATTGAGCGCAACCCCCAAATTAGAGCAAGAAAATACCGTGGTTACGGGGTGATGGAAATCAGTTTTACTGCTCCTGTAGGTGCTTATTATTTAAGCCTTGATTTCAATTTTGAAATTATGAGCCAACCGCCCAATAACCCTAATGATTTATATGATAATTTTGTCATTTATGAAGGAGCCAACGACTCTTATTTTGATAACTACCAAGGAGCGGACTATTTAAATATAGTAATTTCGGAAAATATTTATGGTTTTTATCGAACCAATATCAATAATCCGCTTACGGTAGGAGAGCTAAAAAATGCTCTTAAGGCAGTCGATTATATTGACGGTGATTTGACAGCAGAGATTGAGGTTATCGAAGATACCTATAGTCTTAATTGCGATAAAATCGGAACTTATTATCTCACTTTTGAGGTGATCGATAAAGCTGGAAACAGGTCGGAATTTCAAATTTATCTTGAAATTTTTGATGACACACCGCCTGAAGTCTCCGGAAATAATTATTTGGTTACCTCTCCTAATGACCTTCTTAGTTTAGAGGAAATTAAAGGTTTTTTACAGGTGAGCGACAATTATGATTTTGAAATTGAACTCTCAGTTCTTGAAGATGAATATACGTCTAATTATAGTAAAATCGGAAATTATAAAATTATCTTCTTAGCAACTGACAGTTCCGGAAATGAAACTACTTTTCCTTTAACTGTCGAAGTGCGGGATTTAGTTGCTCCGGTTATCACGGGACCTGCAAAAATCAGGAAATCCTATCAAGAAACTTTACTTGTTGAAGAAATCTTAAAACTTTACAGCGGATTTGATGATCAGGACGGAGAAGTTGCAGTCAGTGTGATGACGGATGATTATAGTGAAAATATGTATGAACTCGGCACTTGGAACATTAAACTAAAAGCAAGCGATGCCGGGGGAAACGTGAGCACTTATGAAGTAAAAGTTGAGGTTTATGATGGCAGAGGCCCGGTTTTTATTATTTCTAAAAACAAAATTGAAATCGAATTTTTAGAAGCTGGACCGGATTTGACTTTGCTTTTATATCAATTACAGCAAGAAGAAAACCTTCCTTCCGATCATGTTTTAAAAATCATAAAAGACGAATACAGCGAAAATAAAAAAAATCCCGGCACTTACCAGGTAGTTTTAGCGGGAGATAATGAAGTCTATGAACTAAAATTGGAAGTGAAACCGGAAGTTTCCTTGGAAACTAGTTTAAATTTCATTGAAAAAGTCTGGAAAAAAATAACCGGTTTCTTTCAAAAGGTTTTCAATTAGGGTAATCATTTTCAAAAAGTTTTTCAATCCAATTTTTCGGAACGGGCTCGTAACCTCCTTTAAAAAGAGGATTGCAACGTAAGATTCTTCCTGCAGTTAAGAAAAATGCTTTAAAAAAACCGAATTTTTGAAAGCATTCCAAGCCGTAATTAGAACAACTTGGGTGATAACGACAGCGTTTTTGTTTATCTTTGGTCAGTTGTTGATATTTTAAAATCATTTTTTCCACAATTTTATTCATAAATTTATTATATAATAATCAGTCTTTTTCCGCAATTCTTAAAGACTGATTTTTTCTAAGTATTAAATGTAGAAAGATGTAAAAAATAGAGATATGATATATGTCTTGATTTTGCTAATCATAATTTTGATCACGCCGATTCAGGTTGTGATTACCAAAGACGAAACCAGGAGCGATATTGACTTTTACTTTACAAGAATCTTCAATCTCCGTTTAGATTTTGATGAGTTTATCAAAGCGCTTTTTACCGAAGCTGATACCCCGGAAAAATTATCGGTTTCGAAGGTGGTGCGAACTTTTCAAAGTTATCGTCGCTTCAGTCCTTTTATTAGGACAGCGACGCGGATTGTGCCTTTAGAAAAACTGACTTTAATAATCAAAACTAAAGGGCAGAGTTTGGAAAGACAAACTTGGAATTTTGTTGTCAGTTGGATTTTGATTGCCTATTTACAGAACCTTGTCCATAGCTATTTTAAAAGTGTCAAGGATGAGTATTATAATCAAGTTCCGGCAGAAAAATCGGCTCTTTATTTTGAGTTCAGATTTAATTTTCGCTTGGTTTATCTCTTGTTTTCGTTAATCAAAAATATCAAAAGACTGCCTAAACTAATTAACCCGAAGAAAGGAAGAAAAAAATATGGAACAACACCCGATAGCTGATTTGTTTAAGATTTCGCTGGATTGCATTAAAGAAATGATTGATGTCAATACGATTTGCGGGGACGCAATTGTTATCAATGAAGATGTTTCGGTCATTCCGATTTCAAAAGTCAATTGCGTGTTTGCGACAGGGGGATGCGAACAGAACAATGTAAAAGGAGAAGAAAAACGTTACCCCTTTGGTGGGGCGACCGGAGGAACCCTGACTTTAAATCCGATTGCCTTTTTGGTTTGTTCAAAGAATGAGGTGAAAATTCTCCATCTGAATGAACAGGTTCATCTCTATGAGAAAATTATTGACCAAATACCTGCGACTATTCAAGATATCAAAGCGATCTTTTCCAAATCTCCTCAAGTTTCCAATCTTGAGGTAATCGAAAGAAAAGAATAAAACGCCCGCCTCGGGCATTTTTTTTGGAAATACATCTTGCTCTCTTGAATTGTAAGACAATTTGTGGTAAGATATATTTTAGTTTTATGCAGGTGATTTATGTTTATTGTAGTTACATCGGACAGTCACGGCCGAGTTGAAATTTTAAAAAGAATTGCTGCCAGAGAAAAAGGCGCTTATTTATATTTGGATGCGGGAGACAGTGAAAGGGAAGAAAGAGAATTGCTTCCTTTTCTTTCGGTAAAGGGGAATCGCGATCATTTAATTCGGAATCGTTATCGGATTGTAAAAGCTGGGGATGTTCGAATTTTTATCTTCCACGGTAATGGCAGTCCTTTAAATAAAGAGCATTTAGCTAGTCTTGCCCAGAACAATGACTGTAAGATAATTATTCATGGTCATACCCATGTTCCTTATCATCTGGAATATGAAGGTATCCATCTACTCTGTCCGGGCTCGGTGGCTTATCCGCGCTCATTAAAAGGCACCACCTATGCGGTTATCAAACTTGGTTCTAAAATTGAAGTAGAGTTAAAGAAGGTCAAGTCATGAACGAAAAAGTTGAGCTCTTTTTTGATCTTTTTGACGAAGCCGCCCTGCTTCATTATAAGCATTTAGGTTTAAGGTATTTAGATGCATTATTTAAGGTTGGAGAAGGGGTTTTAACCGGTAATATTGATTCGCGTTTACCCGATGAAGCTGTAGAAAAGTTGGAGACAATCTATGGGGATTTTGAAGGGTCCGTTTTCTATAATGAAGAAGTCAGGCTGGCTTTGGAATTGTTGATTGTAAAGGCGTTTAAGGATCAAAATCTTCCCTTAGATTTGATGACTCCCGATACCATAAATTACTTGTTTTCGAAAATCATCACCACTCTTTTTCCTACAAGAGCAATCAGTATTCTCGATACGGCTCTTGGAACCGGAAACATGCTTACTACAATTCACAACAACTTTTTGAATCACTCAACTTTAATTGGAATCGAAAAGGACGAAACTTTAGTTAGGCTTGCACAAATGGGCGCAAGTTTGCAAGCTAGCGAACTATTGATTTACTGCCAAGATGCTTTACAAACTCTTTACGAAGAGGTAGATATCATCATCGGTGATCTTGATGCTTATTATCTCAAAGAAGGTCTCGACTTGGAGGAGCCTTACCTTGAGGGCGTGCGCTATTTTCCTTATCTGGTGATTTTAAAAAGAATTGCTAATCTGAAAGCAGGCGGTTATTTTATTTATCTGGTGAATAATGATTTTTTCTCACAACCGAAAAGCGAGATTTTCAAAGCCTATCTTGAAAAAGAAGCGATGCTATCGGGATTGATTGTGCTTCCGAAAACCATTTTTCAGGAAGGTCATCCCGGAAGAAGCATTATCATCGGTAAAAAAACAAGGGGAGTTGTACGGGATATTTCGATATTAGAAATTCCGAGTTTTGAAAAGGAAAGTCTGAAAAGAAGTTTTGAAAAATTGGAAATAATGATTGAAAATATAGCGGAGGAAAAGAAATGTTAAAAATTATGGCTGTAAATGCCGGCAGTTCATCACTGAAATTTAAGTTGTTTATGATGCCGGGTGAAGAAGTAATTACGGAAGGAATTGTAGAAAGAATCGGATGGGATGATGCTTATTATACGATTGTTGTAAACGGCGATAAGATTAAAGAAGTTTTACCGATAAAAAATCATAGCGTTGCGGTCAGGAGACTGCTTGATGATTTGATCTCAAGAGGGATTTTAAGCGATCTTTCCGAAATCAACGGTGTCGGCCACAGAATCGTTCAAGGCGGAAGTTATTTTCCTGATTCTGTTTTAATTGATGAAGATGTCGTTCAGAAAATTGATGAGCTGGCTGAACTTGCTCCTCTGCACAACCCTGCGCATCTGACGGGCATTAAGGCTTTTCTGGAAGCATTGCCGGATGTACCGAATGTTGCTGTCTTTGATACTTCATTTCATCAGACCATGGATGAAGAAACCTACATGTATGCTCTTCCTTACGAATGGTTTACAAAATATAAGATTAGAAAATACGGTGCTCACGGTACCAGCCATAAATATGTCGCCATGAAGGCGGCACAAATTGTTGGTCGTCCGCTTGAGGAGCTAAAAATTGTAACTTGTCATCTTGGCAACGGTGCCTCGATTGCTGCCGTTAAAGGCGGAAAATGCATCGATACTTCAATGGGACTGACGCCGCTTGAAGGTATTCCGATGGGAACAAGAAGCGGCAATATTGACCCTGCCGTTGTCGGTGTCATCAGTGAAGCGGAAAACTTAACAGCTGCTGAAGTTGTTGATATCTTAAATAAAAAATCAGGCTATCTCGGCGTTTCCGGAGTTTCCAATGACTCGCGTGATTTGGAAGCAGGCATGGCCAAAGGAAACAGACGCTGCAAACTTGCGCTTGATATTCAGTCGAAAAGAATCGCTGATTATATCGGCAGTTATTTTATCCAGCTTGAAGGTATCGACATCATTGTTTTTACCGCAGGAATCGGGGAAAACAGCAGCCGCTGCCGGCGCGATGTTTTAAATAGATTGAAAGTTTTAGGTGTAGAAGTCGACGAAGAGGCTAATAATAAGCAAAGACAGATTGTCGAGATTACAACTAAAAATTCAAAAGTGAGAGCTTTCGTAATTCCAACAAACGAGGAATTGATGATTGCTCGCGATACAGTCCGAATTGCTAGGTTATGCGAAAAGTAAAAATATATGTAATTGTTTTAATTTTAAGCTTAATATTTGTAATTAGTGGTTGTTCCAGGAAGGATAGAGGTAGATTCGATGCCTTCATGGAACAACTTTTTCTTGATTTGGTCTCCTCGCCTTTAGATGCTAATTTTTTGGTAAAGGACGGGGAAGTTTATGGTTTTGAAAATTTGACGGTCGAACCGCTTACTTTTTCTAAAGAAGCCGAGGCAGAGTATTATCAGAAATTAAGAAGCATCAAAGAAGAACTCGAAAACTTTAACTATCAAAAACTAGATCCCGCTCGAAAGCTTACTTACCGTGTTGTTTTGGATTATTTGGAACTATCCTTAAGTTTCGAAGATTACTATTATTACAATAAACCGCTTGGAAGTTATCTTGGCTATCAAGCGCAACTGCCGCTTGTCCTTTCCGAATATCATTTTTATACCAAAAGGGACCTTGAAAATTATTTTGATTACCTGAAGACTACCCAAACTACCTTTGAAAACATTATTGCATACGAAAAAGAAAAAGCAGCGAATGGTTTTGGAATGAACGACCGCGAAATCGACGGCATCATTAAACAATGCGAAGATTTCCTCGCCGCCGAAGAAAATTATTTAATTACGATTTTCAATAAGAAGATTGAAGATTTACCTTTTCTTTCAATTGATGAAAAGAATCTCTATCGGAAAGAAAATCAAAATTTAGTTATGAACAAGTTTCTTCCTGCTTATTCCTATCTTACGAAGGAACTAAAAAAATTAAAAGGTAAAGCAGTAAATAAACAAGGCCTTGCTCATTTTGAAAAAGGAAAAGATTATTATCAAATTCTTTTCCGCGATGCAACGGGCTCGAAGATGAAGGTTTCGGAAGCTTATGAGTATTTGGATAATAAATTTAAAGCAGGTTTTAAGAGTTTGCTTGAGTTATTAAGGAAGGAACCGGATATTTATGACCGCGTTGAAACCTTGGAAGTGTTTTTGAATAAGAGCTATCAGGAGACTTTTAATTTTTATCTAGAAAATTACGCAGATGATTTTCCGAAAATCGGGAATGTCCAGGTCCGAATTGAAAACATTCATGCTTCGCTTGAAGAAAACTCTGCGCCTGCGATGTACTTCTTATCGCCGATTGATGCGGAAGTGACGGAAGTCATCTATGTAAATAAAAACCTTTTTCGAGAACGCCCGACCTATGCGTTTTTCACCTTGGCTCATGAAGGGATTCCCGGACATTTATTGCAACACAGTATTTTAAAGAATAGTTCGCTTCCGAAAATCAGGAAGTTGATTGGTTATTCCGCCTATTCCGAAGGCTGGGCGACCTATGTTGAAACTTATGTCGGAAAATATACCGAAGTTGAGAGCAATTTACTGTTGGCTTATCATCTTAATGATGAGTTATCATATACTTATCTTTGCTTAGCCGATATTGGAATCAATTATTATGGTTGGTCTTTTCCAAAGTTTAAAGAATTTATCAATCAGCTTTACAATTTTAGCGATAAAGAAGCGGAAGATATTTATTATCAGTTAATTGAAGTTGCAACAAATTACTTAGAGTATTATTTTGGCTATTACAAACTTTTAGATTTAAAAGCTAAATTTATGGAAGCTTCTAAAAACTTGAATTTAAAAAATTCCGATTATGAGTTTCATAAATTTTATTTAGAAACCGGTCCCGCTCCTTTTTATATCTTAGAAGAGGAGCTGGAAATCTATCTGAATCAATTCAAACCGAACCGCAAGGTTCGGTTTTTTAACGAAAACTGCCCCCATTCTCCTAATATATCTACGGAGGTAGTATTATGAAAAGATTTTTATTGTTTATAATTTTATTTACTTTTCCCGTAGCAGTCTCGGGAAAAATTATCACCACAGAAAATTTGCTTGATGATTCGATTTTGCAGGATGAAGAGTTAATATTTACCGAAAGCGATGTTTGTTGGGAAGAAGCAGGCGATTATTATGTCGATTATTTTGATCCGAAAATTAAAACTGAAATCCGGAAGGATATTTTTATCAGAAACACAGAGGATTTAAAAGCAGGGCTCACATTTATAAGACCTACAGCCAATCTAGAAATTCCCGGCTTAAAGGCAAAAGGTTATCTTCCCTATGGTGAAAAGGGCTTTTTTATCTACGGAGCTATCTATACTGGTTATCTTCCTTACCAAACTTTGGATAGTTATCTATTTTGTTATCTAGCTTATTTTGAAAACGGAGTTATGCTTTGGGAAGAAATTTTTCATCCGGAACGTTACGGAACTTTCAGCAACGCCTGTTTAACAGAAAACGGAATTGCATTAATCGGTACATATGATAGTTTGCAACAAGGGAAGAACATTATCGTTTATGAAGTTACTTCCGAAAAACAAATAACTTTTCAAAAAGAAATTCAAGGCGGCAATGATGATTTCGGACTCAAAATCTTCTACAACCGCAATAACTTCTACCTTGTCGGGCTGACGATGTCCGATGATATTGATTTTAGGTTCTCGGAAGGCCGAGATATTTTTGTTGGTAAATTAACGAAAGAAAAAAGTCTTTCTATTTACCCGCTTTTAAGAGAGGGAAGAGACGAACTTCATGACGCTTATTATCAAGACGGAAGATTTTATTTAGTTTCAGAAAACAATCAAAATGATAAAAAGACTCTGGAATTAATCGTTTTAAATGAAAATAAAGAATTCGTAAACTTTGATTTGACTTATTTTGGAAGCAACAACCAATACCTTATAAGTCCTCTTCAAGATAAAATTTTAATTACTTTTTTAAAAAACGCTTGGGAACTGAAGGCCATGGTTTTAGATCAGGACTTAAAGCTAAAACAGGAACTAAAAATCGATTTTGAAAAACCGCTAACGGACTATTTTCTTTTCCCAGGTTTGGAAACATATCTTGTTTTTGTAAGCGGAAACCAAAGTAAAACTTTAATGTTTGCTAGATTTAACCCAAACAAAAATTTGGAAGTATTCTTTGAAAAGGAAATGAACCCTTTAGATAAAGTTGTTGGGATAGCTTATAATCAGACGAGTGATCTATTCTTATGTTTGGAAGTTGATTCCGGAAAGTTTACAATCTCTGATTTTAAGTATTTTCGGCTTGAAGAAAGCGTGAACGAAACTCAAAATTGTACGTTAAAAGCGAGAAATATATACTATAACGGCAAAAGCTTGGATAAAGAATATCTTTCCGATAATATTCCTGAAAACCCCTATGGTAAATTTCAAACACTTTATCGCTTTAGCCAAGGAGATTATTGTTTTTATTTAGCAGATGAACATTATTTTTCAGCAAACACCAATATCAGAAGTGGCGAAGTTTATGACCTTGGAACCTGCGTCTATTTTAACGGACGCGGATATCTGAATGGAAAAGAGGTCACTTCTGGAATAAAAATTTTAGAAGCGGGACATTATTTATTAGAAATTAAGGCGGAAGGAGAAGAAAACCAAGCTTATGTTTTTGAAGTTGCCGAGTTAAGCGAAGTGGAAGAAAACCCGGTTAAAAAAGCAAAGCCTGTAGTAGGGGATTTTTCCGTAAAGATGGTTCCAAAAAGAGATTTGCCTTATGCGGAAGTGAATTTAAAAGAAAATCCGGTTGCTTCCGATTTTTTCTTCCCTTCACTTTTAATCGGAATATCAATCGGTACATTATCTGGATTTTTGTTTCCGAAATTAAAATTTAGGAGGAAAGAAAATGTTTAAATTCTTAGTTATTGTCTTTAATTTTGTCTTAAGCCTCTTTCCACAATTTCAGGAGGTTGTAAAAGGGAGTTCTGAAAAAGTTATTGATGAGAGGGGTGGATATGTTCTTTATCAAGAAGAGAAGGTAGTTTATCTTCGTCATAAAGCCGGAACTTGGAGCGTAGAAATCCCAAAAGCAGATAGCTATCATACAACTCTTAAAAATGGAAATTACCTTTATCTATTTAATCTTGATGGGATTTGGGTGTTAAGAGAATATGATTCTTCCGGAAAATTAGTCACAGCAAAAACCCTTTGTCTCAATCCCTTAGCTGTAGAAGAGGTTGTTTATGCTGAGGGACTTTATCTTTTCGGAAGTATTAGCAATTATTCGGAAGAATTGTTTCAAGAAAAAAGGGGAAAGCGCTCCGGCGAAGATGCGATTGTGCTCGCCTTTAATGAAAATTATGAACTTAAGGATTTTCAAGTTTTCGGCGGTAGTTTGAACGAAAGTTTTTTAAAAGCGGAAGCAACAGACGAATACTTTTATGTAGTCGGAAGAAAGGATCCGGAAGGAGGCGGTGATTTTGGAAATGGCGGCACAGTT
Source organism: Acholeplasmataceae bacterium (assembly GCA_012841865.1). GTDB lineage: Bacteria > Bacillota_I > Bacilli_A > ML615J-28 > CAG-698 > DTU067. Next base: position 35,870 of record DUTX01000037.1, read on the forward strand.
CAAGATTCAATCTTTGTTGCGAAATTAGATCGAAAGCTTAAGTTGGTAGATTATTATATTCTAGCCAGTAATTCTGAAATTTTGGATTTTACTTTTCATAAAGACTATTTTTATCTTGCCTTGAAATCTAGTTTATACAAATTCGGAGGTGATTTAAAAGTTTACGGAAAGGTAAATTTTGAAAATAACTATTTTGCTGCGAAAATGGCTGCTTATAATAAATATCTCGTTTTTGGAAACGGAAAAATCAAAATTATCGATATTCTTGACTTAACAACAAGAGTTCTTGATTCAGAATACATTACCTCTGATACAAAAGTAAAAATCTTTCCGGAAACAATTCTTTTAGAAAGGCCCGAGGAAAATCTAAAATATGATTTTGTGAGCTTGGAAAACTTCATTGTGTTAGCTGAGTATAATCCCCAAATTGAGACACCGAAAACCGTATTCTCAATTTTTGGAAAGGCGAAATTTATCTCTGAGGAATCCGAACCTTTTTTTGATCCCCAAATTCACGGTGTTTATGAAAAAACTTTTAATTTTAAAATTCAATCCGATTTAAATTTTACCGTAAAAAGAAAAGTAGAGGTCCCTTTTCGGGCCAATGTCAGCAATAACGGAATTTATCCGAGCGGTTATCGTTTACAGTTTACGGGATATGCGAAACTTGACGGTCAAAACATTTTAAACAATCAAATTGTCACTAAGGAAGGACTACATCAATTGGTTTTGTTTGATCTTTCCGGAAAGAAAACGGAAATAAATTTTTATATTTCTAAAAAACAAATAGCTTTTACAGAAAATTCAATTTTTGAATGGGATTTTAAAGCGACCATCAAGGAACCGATATTTTTAGAGTTGAAACTTTCTGGATTTGAGGAAAGGGAAATTCAAGGGATTGTTATTGATGGCGATACCAAACGGAATTTGCTTTATAACCCGGCTACCGGCATCCTTTCGATTCCGCTTGATCCTGTAGCTGATGTTGGAATCAAACAATATTATTTGGAAAAGTTATTATATTTAGAAAACGGCAAATTACTAAGTCTTCCTCTTAATAAAGTCTTAACAGCAAACATTATTGGTTTAAGCCCAAACTTTTCCCTTAAACAAATCTCCGCTTCCGAATATGAAATTTCTCTTGAAGATGCTAACCAAGTCCTTAGATATCTGGAAGTAATCGCAACAAGCGCCAAGGAAGAGCACCGGGAGATTTACCCACTTGGGACCGGTAATATAAACCTTTCTGGTTTAAGTTCTGAAGATTACCGCCTTGAGGTTAATTTGCTTTATGATACCGGAACCAAGGAGAAAGAAAAATTAACACTTTTCACCGGAAAATTAAAAGGGGGAAACGAAAAAATCTGCGAGCTAAATATATTAGATAAGGGCCAAAGTTTGGAGAAGTTTAAGCTTTCCTTTTCAAATCAAGTTTTAAAGTTAACTTCCCAAGATAAACCCCTTTACGAAAAGAATAACTCAAAAATTTATAAATACCTTATTTTCGGAATTTTGGGAGGAGGGGTAAGTTTTTCTTTAGTAACCTGCTTCCAAAAGTTTAGAAGAAGAAGGAAAAAACGAAGTGCCTAAGCGCACTTTTTTCTTTATCTTACAGTGGTAAAATCAATGGGAATGTGCTATACTATATATAAAAATGGTGAAAAGTATGAATTTTGTAAATTTATACATCGAAACTGAATATACCATGCTCACAAGCCCGATTAGGCTTCAGGAATTGGTTCGGCTTGCGAAAGAATATCAGTATGAAGCTCTTGCGATCACCGATTTAAATAATATGCACGGTGTTTTGAAATTCTATGAGCTTTGTCTGGTTACGGGAATTAAACCGATTATCGGTCTTGCTATTATGATGGATTCTGCCGATAATTTTTATAATTCCTTGTTGCTTTATGCCAAGGGGGATGAAGGCTATCGTAATCTCTTGAAAATTTCGAGCATCGCCAAACTTAATGACAAGGTGAAAATGCAAGACCTTAGAGGAAGTTCTTCGGATTTAATCGCCGTCCTCCCAAGCGATGAGAGCGAAATTGTGAAGTTGGTTCAAGAAGACAATCCTAATGAAGCGCTGAAATTGCTTTTTGAATATCGCGCACTTTTTAATGATCTTTATTTGGGGCTTGATCTGCAAACCGAAACGAATCGGCAAAACCTTGAAAAGCTTCTTGGTTTTGGAAAAAAGGCAGGGCTAAAAACAGTTGCGCTTCATAAAACCTTATATTTGCATAAGGAAGATCTTGATGCCTATCAGGTCCTCCGTTGCCTTGATCAGGGCACGAATCAGTATTTACCGAATGAAAAAGAATTAAATGCAGGTTTTATCAGTAAGGAAGAAGGAAGCAAGCTTTTTCAAGATTATCCCGAACTCCTTTCTACAACAGTTGAAATCAGCAATAAATGTCAGTTGGAGTTGAAATTCGATCGTTATAAATTTCCGGTTTTTCCGGATGCTTTGGGTAAGAGTTTTATTTTTCTTTCCGATTTATGTAAACTTGGTTTAAACAAGCGCTTAAAAGGGCGTAAAGTAAATATCGATAAATATAAAGAAAGACTCTTATATGAACTCGAAGTAATCAATCAGATGGGGTTTTGCGATTATTTTCTGATTGTTTATGATTTTATAAAGTATGCCAAGAAAAACGGTATTCTTGTCGGTCCTGGCCGAGGTTCAGGACCCGGTTCTTTGGTAAGTTACGTGCTTGGGATTACCGATATTGATCCCCTTGAACATAATTTGCTATTTGAAAGATTTTTGAATCCGGAACGGACTTCAATGCCCGATATCGATACCGATTTTCCCGACAATAGGCGCGATGAGGTAATAGCCTATGTCGCCAATAAATATGGAAAAGCACGCGTTGCGCATATTTCCGCTTTCGGAACCTTCGGCGTTAGGCTTGCTCTTAGAGATGTTGCTCGGGTTTTGAAAGTGACCGATGTTGTTTTGAATGAGGTTTTGAAATTTGTTCCGGAATTTGGTGGTACTTTAACAGGAATCATCAACCAAAGCGAGATGTTTCGGGAGTTGATTCAAGAAAATGAGGTAGTTCAGGAATTGGTGCGAATCGCACGCAAACTAGAAGGCTTGCCTCGTCATATCACCACGCATGCGGCGGGAATTATTATTGCTGATCAGGAGCTTGTTAATTATACCCCGATACAAAAAGGAATCAATAATCTATATCAAACCCAGTTTGAAGCCGTTGATTTGGAACGAATCGGTTTGGTGAAGATGGATTTTCTTGGAATTAGAAACTTGACGATTATCAGTGAGGTTGTTAAGTTAATTAAAGAAAAAAATCCTGAGTTTAACCTCAATGAGATTCCCTTAGATGATAAAACTACTTACCGAATGATTTCGGAAGGGGATACGGACGGGATTTTTCAGTTGGAATCTTCAGGAATGCGGAATGTTTTGCGCGGACTGAAGACCAGTGAATTTAACGATATCGTCAATGCGAATGCTCTTTATCGACCCGGTCCTCGGGAAATGATTCCTAGTTTTATCAAAAGGAAATTCAAACAAGAACCGATTGAGTATCTGCATCCTGATCTAAAAGAAATTCTCGAACCAACTTACGGCATTATTGTTTTTCAGGAACAGATTATGTTGATTGCTCAAAAATTTGCCGGTTATACACTCGGGATGGCGGATATTTTAAGGCGAGCAATCTCGAAAAAAGTTGAAGCTGTTTTGATTGCTGAACGGGAACGTTTTGTAAAAGGGGCAGTCCGTAATGGCTATGATCAGGATACAAGCAATAAGATTTATGATTATATTGTGAAGTTTGCCTCTTACGGTTTCAATAAAAGTCACTCGGTCGCTTATTCGTTTATAGCATACCAAATGGCTTATTTGAAAAGCCGCTATTATATATATTTTATGTCGGTCTTAATGACCAACAGCATCGGCAGTATCGGTTTAATCAGAAATTATATTGCCGATTGTCGTAAAAAAAATATTAAAGTCTATCTTCCTTCAATCAACCAAAGTGAAGACAGATTTGTTGTAAAAGATGGGGGTATCTACTATTCCTTGCTCGGAATTCAAAATCTGGGCGCCGTGACCGTAAAAGCTTTTCTTGAGGAAAGAAAGAAAAGCGGTCCTTATAAAACTTATGATGAGTTTATAGCCCGTACTAAAGATGTTTTTAATCGGAGATTGATTGAAAATTTGATTTGGGCAGGTGCTTTAGATGAATTTAAACTTCCCCGAAAACAAATGGTTGTTGAATATGAAAATAGTTTGAACTTGGCTAATTTCGCAACCCTGCTCGGAGATAATTTACTGGAAAGGAATTTCTCCGCCGAGGAATACAGTTTCGAAGAACTTTCTGGGTATGAACGGGAATCTTTGGGTTTTAACTTTAAATATAGTCTTCTTTCCCGTTATCAAGATTACGCTAAGAAAATCGGAGCTGTGGAACTTCGGAAGTTAAAAATCGGCAGAAATGTTCGTGTGATTTTTACTTTAAGAAAAATTAAGAGAATTACCACGAAAACAAATCAGGAAATGGCATTTCTTTCGCTTACCGATGATACGGAGGAAATTGATGCAGTCTTGTTTCCTAATGTTTACTCGCAGTATAAATATCATTTGGAAACCAACGGAATTTATCTCGGTGAGGGGAATGTGGAGGAAAGAAACGGAAAATTACAATTTATTGTCAGAAAATTAAAATCAATGAAGTAAAGAGGGTATAAATATGATTAGAACAATTGCAGTATTAACGTCCGGTGGTGATGCTCCGGGCATGAATGCGGCTATTCGTGCGGTTGTGCGAACGGCTTTGCATAAAGGACTAAAAGTCTATGGTGTCCATGACGGTTATTTGGGACTTTTCAAGGGCCAAATCGAAGAATTGAAGCGTGGCTCTGTCTCCGAAAAACTCGGTCAGGGCGGAACTTATCTCGGAACGGCAAGATTAGAGGAATTTGTTGATGTTGAAATTCAAAAAGTTGCCTTAAGAAATCTTCATATTTACGGAATCGACGCTCTGGTTGCTATCGGTGGTGATGGAACCTATCGGGGTGCCTTAGCTTTAAGCAAACTCGGCTTACCGGTGATTACGATTCCATGTACGATTGATAATGATATCGGCGGAACGGAATTTACGATCGGTTTCGATACGGCTTTAAACACGATTGTAGAAGCAGCGGACAAGCTTCGGGACACATCCAATAGTCATCGTCGTTGCAGTCTTATCGAAGTCATGGGAAGAAATTGCGGCGATATTGCTGTCTGGACTTCGATAGCCTGCGGAGCTGAAGTATGTATTACCAAGGAAACTGGTTTTAACTTAGATGAAGTGCTCACGAACATTCGGGAAGCAGCCAAACATAAGCGACATGCGATTATCATAGTTGCGGAAAACATTGTCGATATTGAGGAACTCGCTCAGACAATTACTAAGAAAACGCCTTTTGAAGCCCGGGCTACAGTTTTGGGTCATGTGCAAAGAGGTGGGAAACCGACTGTCCGCGACCGCGTGCTTGCATCGGAAATGGGCGTGAAAGCTGTTGAAGCTTTGCTTGCAGGTGATGACCAGCACTGTGTCGCTTCCATCGGCAATAAAATTGTGACAATTCCGCTTGAAGAAGCACTTGCCTCAAGTGATTCCGCGGATACTTTGAAAAAATATGAACTCTTTAAAGTTTTATGGTAAATAATAAATAAGATACCGGAAATGAGGAAAACTTATGAGTAAGAAAAAAACTTGTTATGTTACAACACCGATATATTATGCGAGCGGTAATGTTCATATCGGTAATTCCTATACAACTCTCGCCTGTGATGCCTTCGTAAGGTTTAATCGCCTGCGGGGGCGTGATACTTTTTATCTAACAGGTATGGATGAGCATGGCCAGAAAATTGAAAACGCGGCCAAAAGTTTAGGGCGTGCTCCCCAAGAACATGTGAATATTATTGCGGAAGAAACAAAGGCCTTATGGAAGGAATTAAACATTGATTTTGACGATTTTATTCAAACTTCTGAAGAACGGCATGTTCTGGTTGTCCAAAAGATTTTTGAAAAGCTTTTAAAAAGCGGCGATATTTATTTAGGTAAATACGAGGGCGATTATTGTGTTTATGATGAAGCCTTCTTTACGAAGACGCAATTAAATTCTGACGGCACTTGTCCGGATTGTGGAAGGCCAACGACTAAGGTTCAGGAAGAATGTTATTTTTTAAATTTAAAGAAATATCAGCAAAAACTACTGGATTATATTCGGGAAAACCCTGATTTCATTCAACCGGAAACAAGAAAAAATGAAGTTGTGAGCTTTGTTGAGCGCGGTTTGGAAGACCTTGCAATCTCAAGAACTACCTTCAAATGGGGCGTTCCCGTCTTAAGTAATCCCAGACATGTCGTTTATGTTTGGATTGATGCCTTAAGCAATTATATTTCCGCCCTTGGGTATTTAGCAGAAGATGATTCTAAGTTTAAGAAATATTGGCTTGAAGGCGATGAGGTTGTCCATGTCATCGGCAAAGATATCTTAAGATTCCACGCCGTTTATTGGCCGATTATGTTGCTCGCTTTGGGGGTCCCGATTAGGTTCAAACTCTATGTTCACGGTTGGGTCTTAATGAAAGAAGGAAAGATGTCGAAGTCGAAAGGAAATGTTATTTATCCTCGCGATGTCATCAATCGTTACGGCCTTGATTCCCTCCGTTATTATTTGTTAAGAGAAATGCCGCTCGGCAATGACTGCATCTTTTCTTATGATAAATTTATTGAAAAATACAATGTCGATCTTGCGAATGATTTAGGAAATCTCGTCAGCCGCACAATCTCGATGATTAATAAATATTTTAAAGGCGTCGTTATTCGTCCTAAAAAAACTTATTTTTCGGAAGATGAGGATTTAAGAAAGGTTGCTGAAGCAAGCATTGCCGCTTACCTTGAAGCTTTTGAAAACTTCCGCCTCCAAAACGGAATCATTGCTGTTTGGAATTTGGTTAACCGTTCTAATAAATATATTGATGAAACCACTCCCTGGTTGCTTTTTAAAGACGAAACTAAGCGTGAAGCCTTAAATTCCGTCATGTATCATCTTTTTGAAAGCATCAGATTGATTGCTTTGATGATTGCTCCGGTGATACCGGATAGTGCGGAAATTATCTTTAAGGAATTAGGACTTGATAGAGAAGATTTTTCGGCTTTGAAATTTGGAATTACTGCAGAAAGTAAGGTTGCGGAAAAGGTCAAACCGCTTTTCCAAAGACTGGATTTGGAGGCAGAAATGAAATATCACGAAGCAAAAAACGAAGAAGAATTACAAACAAAACCGGAAATAACGATTGAAGATTTTAATAAGCTGGACCTTAGAATCGGAGAGATACTTGCTGCCGAAAAGGTAAAAGCTGCGACTAAACTCTTGCTTTTGAAAGTCAAAATTGACGAAGAGATTCGTACTATAGTATCCGGCATCGCTGAGTACTATCGTCCGGAAGAATTGGTCGGAAAAAAGGTCGCCTTGATTGCGAACTTAAAACCGGTTAAAATAAAAGGGCATCTGTCTCAGGGAATGTTGCTTTGTGCAGAAGGCGAAGGCAAACCGCTCGAGATTTTGGAAGTATTTAAAAACGATTCGAAATCAAGGATTCTCTAATTATGCTGCCTGAATATACCGGATTTTTCATTCCGATTATTATCCTCTTGGGAATTGCTTCCTTAACCAGTATTTTGATTTCTGTTTTTAAATTAAGATTTCTGCCTGTGTTTGCAGTGGAAATTATTGTCGGCATCGCTATTGCTTCCTGGTTTAACAACTATATGGCAAAACTGGAAATGACTGCGGTTGTTGAAGGAATTTATGTTTTAGGTTTATCGATGTTGATGTTTTTTAGTGGTTACGAGGTTGATTTCGATGCTTTCAAAGATTTCGATTTAAACCAAGACAATGATTGTAAAACCTGTAAAAATCGCCGTTGTCGCCACTGCAAGCATATTAATACAACTAAAACCGTGCTCACCATTACGGTTTTAACCTATTTAGCTTCATTTATAATGGGGTTTGCGCTCAGTCCTTTTATGGAAAAAAATAAATTTGTCGGAATTATACTATTAACCCTATTGTTTGCTTCTACATTTGCTGGTTTTGTTGTTCCGATTCTTGTAAATGAGAATTTGCATGGAACTGTAATCGGAAAAATCCTTTCCGCAATCGCTGATTTATCTGAAGCTTTATCGATTTTGTTTTTGTCGATTTTGATGATCGCAAAAAATATCGAACCGAAATATTGGTTGATTATACTTACGATTTTTATCATCCTGGTAATTTTCAGAGCATTTAAGAAATTGAAAATCGGCAAAGTTTTCGGGAAGATTACCGCAGGAATCGACCATCTGGCGACACGGGTAATTATTGTTATGATTTTATTGTTGGTGCTCTTAAGCGACCTTTCGGGTGGCGAATATATTTTCGGAGCTTTTCTTGCCGGAATTATTGTCCGCCAAGCCCAGTTTTCCGAAAAAATTATTCACGGACTCACCCAAATCATCTACGGTGTTTTTACCCCGATGTTTTATATCATTGTCGGAACCCACATCAATATTGTCGAGCTTTTTTCTGATTCCTCTTCGATTTTACTAGTGTTATTAATCTTAGTCGGCTTGTTGGCGGCAGAAATTCCGATGTTTATTTTGTTGAAGTGGTTTAAGTTAAATACCATTTTGCCGTCGATTGTTTTAATGGCCTGCACAGTCGTCGTTCCGATTGCCGTCACGCATATCGGTGGCCCGCAGGGGCTTGGTGTTTTTTCAGCACAATTTTCCGATTGCTTACTCTTGGCATCGCTCTTAGTCTGCATTGTCGGCTCAATTATCTTCAGCATAAATTTTCCTTTCGGAAATTATCGAAATAAAATGAAAGAGGTGTCTACCGAATAATATGCCCATCCTCACAAATAAGCGGAAAAGAAATATTCGAGTTATTACCGGAATGATTACCGGCTCGATTATCTATTGTATCGGTGTTGTTTGGTTTTTAGATCTTGGAAGATTTTATGCCGGCGGCGTAACCGGTATTTCCCAGTTGTTTTCCAATTTTTTAGCGCTTTTTGATATTCATATCAGCAAATCGATTTTTATCGCCCTTTTAAATATCCCTTTATTAATCATCGGTTGGAAGGGAGTCAGCAAAAGGTTTGCGATTATGAGTGTGGCTTCTGTTGTTTTACAGGTTTTAGTTATTGCTTTTTTGGAAATGTTGGTAGCTCGTGGCTTTAACCCTTTTGAAAAGGCATTGCTTGTTGACGGGGAAATCACGCATGGAACTTTTCTGACTTTAGCGGTGTTGGGCGGGCTTGTGACCGGTATCGGTTCCGGTATCAGTTTGCGCAGTGGCGCTTCGACCGGGGGTATGGATATTATCAGCCAATACTTTTCTTTTAAGAAAAGCATCCCCTTTACAACCTTCTCACTTTTTGTAGACGGAACAATCATCTTCCTTTCTGCTTTTGTAGGAAACCTCAGTACCGCAATCTTTACAATCATTCGTTTAATCATCACGATGCTTGTTCTTGATAAAATTCATACAATTTATAAATATATGCGCGTGCAAATCATTACGACCGAAAAGGAAAAAATGCGAATCGCTTTGATACAGAATTTTAATCACGGCATTACGATTTACCAAGCAATCGGTGGTTACAGCGGTCAAGAAAGATGGGTTTTAGAATCGGTCGTTTCCAGTTATGAAGCGGAGGAATATAAAAACCTTGCTTTAAGAATCGACAAAAATGCCTTTATTACCTTTACTTCAATAAAACAAATTTATGGACTCTTTCATCGAAATGCGATCACATAGAGTAAAAATCAGATCTAAATGAGGATATTTATATGAATCAGAAAATATTAAACAAAATCAGAGAATTTACCAAGGCAAGAAATTGGGAACAATTCCATACCGGTGAAAATCTTGCAAAATCACTCATCATTGAAGCTGCTGAACTCTTGGAACTCTACCAATGGGATAACAAGACGGATAAGCTTCAGGAAATGAAAGAGGAACTTGCGGATGTGATGATTTATGCGATTATGCTTGCTGATAAATATGGTTTTGATATTGAAGAAATAATTCTCGCGAAAATAAAAAAGAACGAAGAGAAATACCCGGTTTCGAAAGCCTACGGGAAAAGCAATAAATACAATGAACTCTAGGCTGGGAAGGGAATTCTTTCTTCGAAGCGCAACAACAGTGGCGCCGGATTTGCTTGGGAAAGTTTTAGTAAAGCAAACGGCCTTCGGATTTTTGAAGTGGCGGATTGTAGAAACGGAAGCTTACTGCGGGATTAAAGACAAAGCCGCTCACTCCTATGGAGGCAGAAGAACTCCGAGAACAGAAATCATGTATCATCAAGGCGGGCATCTTTATATCTATTTTATTTACGGCATGTATTATATGCTTAATATTGTTGCTAATATTGAAGGTGTTCCGGAAGCTATTTTGATCCGAGCTTTACAACCTTTAAGTAAAGATGCCGCAGTCAATACTTCAGGCCCCGGTAAGCTTTGTCGCGCACTTGGAATTGATAAATCTCTTTATGGTCTCGATTTATGCACAAGCAAAGAACTCTTTTTGCTGGATGACGGTTACCGACCTGAGAAAATTGTTGCAACCAAACGCGTGAATATCGATTATGCGGAAGAGTATAAAGAAAAACCATGGCGTTTTTATATTTTCGAAAACCCTTATGTTTCTCGAAAATAATTTTTATCGGTTGATTTTTCTTGACTTTTATAAATAAATATTGTAATATATTAAGGTGAAAATTTATCCCCACAATAAGCCCTGTTATCAAGACCCACGCTTGATATAATTCATCAGGAGGAAAAGAAAATGAGTAAAACATTTATGGCCAACGCCCAAAACGTTGAAAGAAAATGGTATCTCGTCGATGCGACAGATTTGGTTTTAGGTCGTTTGTCGACCGAAGTTGCTGCCATTCTGCGTGGCAAACATAAACCCACATTTACTCCCCATGTTGATTGCGGAGATTATGTGATTATCGTAAATGCGGAAAAGATCGCATTGACCGGAAATAAACTTCAAGATAAAATGTATTATCGCCATTCGGGTTATCCGGGCGGATTAAAGCAAAGAAACGCGAAAACATTATTGGATAATCAACCTGAAAAGATCTTAGAAAAAGCTATTCGGGGTATGCTTCCGAAAAACAAACTCGGAGCCGCTATGTATCGTAAGCTTTTTGTCTATGCCGGACCTGAGCATCCGCATCAGGCTCAAAAACCAGAAGTATTAAATATTAAAGGCAGGGAGGAATAAAAAATGTCAAAAGTTCAATATTACGGAACCGGAAGACGGAAAAGCTCTGTCGCTAGAGTTCGTCTTGTACCGGGTACCGGTAAAATCACCATCAATAAACGCGATTTTGTCGACTATATTCCTTCTCCGGCAACACGCTTGGATGTACTTCAACCCTTAAATCTTACGAATACAGCAAGCAGTTATGATGTTTTAGTAAACGTCGACGGCGGCGGCATTTCGGGTCAAGCCGGGGCGATTCGCCACGGAATCACCAGAGCGCTTTTACAAGTTAATCCCGATTATCGTCCGGTCTTGAAAAAAGCCGGTTTGATTACACGCGATCCGCGGGCTAAGGAACGTAAGAAATACGGATTGAAGAAAGCCCGTCGCTCACCGCAATTCTCGAAACGTTAAGAAACAAGCAAGCCTCTGGCTTGCTTTATTTATTTTTAAGAAATATCTAAGATTTTTGTGTATAATAATCTTAATTGAGGTGAGATTATGAAAATATTGGTTGTTGAAGACGATAAGAATTTAAATTCAAGCCTTTGTGAAACGCTCTCGGTTCTGGCCGATGTCGACGGGGTTTATGATGGCGAAGAAGCATTGTTTCTTTGTGAACAGGATATCTATGATTTAATAATTCTTGATGTAATGCTTCCCGGCATCGACGGTTTTTCAATCCTTGAAAACTTAAGAAAGGTGAGTAACTGTCCGGTGCTGATGTTAACAGCAAAAGACACCCTCACCGATAAGGTGAGAGGTTTAAAACTTGGTGCCGATGATTATATGACGAAACCTTTTTACCGGGATGAACTTCTGGCTAGGTGCGAAGCATTGCTTAGGCGCTATAACAATAATTTTCAAGCCTTAAATCTAACTTTTAAAGATTTGAAGTTTGATTTGGCTCATAAAATTGTTTCCATCAACGGCGAAAAACTAGATATTATCGGTAAAACTTATGATATCCTTGAATACTTGGTCAGAAATAAAGAGATTATTATTCCCAAAGAACAGCTTTTTAACCGCATTTGGGGCTTTGATTCTGATACGATTTGGAGTGTTGTGGAGGTTTATGTGAGTAATTTGCGGAAAGTGTTGAAGCAATACGATTATCATAAATATTTAAAAACATTAAGAAACGTCGGTTATATGTGGACCGAAACGGTAGACTGAGATGAATATGAAAAACGATAAAAAGAAAGTTCGTCATCAACAAAACCGGATTATCCTAATCCATTTTCTTAGTTTTGTTTTATTCTTTATCATTTTAGGATTCTTTATTTTCGGCCTAGTTCATATTTTCTTTTTTAAAGAAGTAAATAAAGAACTTTTTGAATTTAAAGACACTTTAGAAGAAAATATCGTCGAGTATGAAAGCGAAGGAAAACGTTATGTTTCGATTAACCCTCGTCTTAATGCCCGAATTTTTGTAATCCTTTACCAAGAAGACGGAACTGTTTTCGCTTTTGACCGCAATCTTTTAAACTTTCTCGGTAAACATCTCGAAGGCTTTCATAATAATCCCGAGATTAAAGACGAAGATATTTCCGAAAATTTAAAGCATGATATCTTTCAATATAATCCGGGGATGATTTTTAATTTAGAAAAGGTTTCTGACAAAGAGGTTTATCACTTCCAAACTTTTTCTTTTGCTTTGGATAGAGAAGCCGCCCCAAGCGTTAAGGCCTGTAAGCTTTTAATTATGGTTAACGGGGAGCTTGAATCCCGTAACTTAGTTATTCGTGTTTATTTTTTGGCTTCCTTTTTGATGTTCATCTTCGCCTTTGTTGCAAGTCTTTTACTAAGTAAAATGTCGATAAAACCTATAAAGGCGGCCTTAGATAAACAACTGGTCTTTGTAAGCGACGCTTCCCATGAACTCAGAACGCCGCTTGCGATTGTGAGGAACCGGCTGGAAAATATCTTGACCAAATCAAACAAAACGGTTTATGAGGTTTCTGATGATATTGCCGTATCCTTAAAGGAAATTACTAGGCTTTCAAAATTAACAAGCGATCTTTTGACGCTTGCCCACAGCGATAATGAAAGATTACAGCTTAAGATGGATGAATTTGATTTGTTGGAACTAATCAAGGATGTTGCAGTTCCTTTTTCGGAAATGGCGGAAATCCAAAACAAGAATTTTTTGGTTGCTGGCGAGAAATGTGTAATTATTGCGGATAAGGAAAAAATCTCCCAACTCTTAATCATCCTCTTCGATAATGCTCTAAAATATACCGCCGAAAAGGAAGATATTGAAATTTCTCTCACCCAAAACGGAAACGAAGTTCATTTGGATATAGCAGATACCGGCGTCGGCATTGCTGATGAGGTAAAACCTTTTGTGTTTGAAAGATTCTTCCGGGCCGATAAAGCCCGCAGTCGCGAAACCGGAGGTAATGGCTTAGGGCTTTCGATTGCCAAAACGATAGTCCAATTGCATCGAGGCAATATTTTTCTTGCTGACAATAGTCCTAGTGGTACAAAGTTTACCGTGATTCTTCCCAAGAATCGGAAACTTGAAAAAAAATAATTATCCTTTACACTGCCAAACATCCTGGATATAATATAAACAGATGAACAAGAAGGAAAGATAATATGGTTAGAATTTATAATTCGCTTACAAAACAATTAGAAGAGTTTAAACCGCTAAGGGAAAATGAAGTATCGATGTATGTTTGCGGGCCGACCGTTTATGATTCTATGCATATTGGCAATTCCCGTCCGGTTGTCTTTTTTGATACCGTGGTCCGGTTTTTTAAATACTTGGGTTATAAGGTTACCTATGTTTCTAATTTTACCGATATTGATGACAAAATCATTGCTCGTGCTCAAGAAACCGGCTTAAAGGAAGAAGAAGTCAGTGAACGTTATATCAAAGAGATAAATGAAACATACAAGCGACTTAATTGCCTTCCCCATGATTATAATCCGAAGGTTACAGAGTCGATTCCGGAAATCATTGCCTTTATTTCCCTTTTGCTTGAAAAAGGATATGCTTATGAGGTTGAGGGCGATGTATATTTTGATGTTTTGAAAATCAGAGATTACGGAATTATCAGTTCGCAGACAGTTGAGAACTTAATCAGTGGCGCTCGCATTGAAGAAAACGAAAGAAAGCGCAATCCTGTCGATTTTACGCTCTGGAAGAAAACAGAAACGGGCTTAAATTGGCCTTCGCCTTGGGGACGGGGGCGTCCCGGTTGGCATACTGAATGCGTGGTTATGGTTGATTCCTTATTTAAAGGGAAAATCGATATCCATGGCGGTGGTACCGATCTTAAGTTTCCTCATCATGATAATGAGATAGCGCAAGCCATTGCCGCTTATGATCATATGATTGCTAATTTTTGGATTCATAATGGCCGCATTGATTTAAGCGGAGAGAAGATGAGTAAATCCTTAGGCAATGTAATTTGGGCTGATGAATTGTTGGATCAAGTTTCGCACCAGGTTTATCGCTTGATGATGCTCAATGTTCCCTATCGCCAACCTTTAAATTATAAAGACGAGCTGCTTAACCAAGCCGAAAACGATTATGAAAAAATCAAGAGAGCTTATAACGGGCTTTTCCGAAAACTTGAAGAAGCAGGAGAAGTCGAAGCAGAAACTAATGCTGAAATTGAAGCGATTCGTGAAAAATTTGTCACGGCGATGGCTGATGATTTCAACACCGCCAATGCGATTACGGCAATATTTAAGGCCGTGAAACTTGCGAATGTTTATACAAGGGAAAAAAATCCTCCCTACGGAAAAATGAAGAGTTTGTTACAGAATTTCCAAGATTTTCTTTGGATCTTAGGGATCGAAACCGGCATTAAACCCCTAACCGAAGCGGAAAAGGATTTAATCAAACGTTATCGCGAGGCCCGTAAGGAAAAGAATTATCAGCTCTCTGATGCTCTCCGGGAAGAGATAATCAGCCGCGGATTGGAATTATGAAAGTAGAACAATTAAACGGCGCAAATCTTGCTTTTATCGGTGATGCTTATTATGAGCTGTTTATTCGGCG
The DNA here is from genome assembly GCA_012841865.1 of Acholeplasmataceae bacterium. Classification (GTDB taxonomy): domain Bacteria; phylum Bacillota_I; class Bacilli_A; order ML615J-28; family CAG-698; genus DTU067. The sequence continues at coordinate 51,180 of DUTX01000037.1, forward strand.
TCATCTATTGGAAAAAAAGATTACCAATCAAAAAGAATTACAGAAACTCTCAGTTACTTATGTCAGTGCGAAAGCTCATCATCAAATTATTTCAAAATTGAGTTCGATGTTGACTGCTGAAGAAGAAGCTATCTTTAAAAGAGGCCGTAATCATAAATTTCATGGTTTTCGGAAAAACTTAAAAAAAGAGGAATATTTAAGCAGTTCCGGGTTTGAAGCGGTCATCGGCTATCTGTATCTGAAAGGTAATTTTGAAAGGTTGAATGAACTTTTAGAAAGGTCAATCGAAATTATAGAAACAGGAAACAGCAATGAGTGAAATTATTTACGGAACCAATTTAGTCGCTTCCGCAATCCTTAATAAAATCAAAATTTATAATTTGAAAATCAGCGGGAATAATACCGTCAGAGAGTTGGCGGAGAAAAGGAAAATCCCTTATACGATTGTTTTGAAAAATGAATTAAATCGTATTACTAGCAATCATCAAGGTGCGGTTGCGGAAGTTGAGAGTTTTCCGACTTATTCATTGGAAGCTATTATTTCTACCGAAAAGAATTTGATTGTGGCGTTGGACGGTATCGAAGATCCCCATAATTTGGGTGCGATTTTAAGAACTGCCGATGCTGCGGGAGTTTCGGGGATAATTTTACCGAAAAATCGAAGTGTCCGCTTAAACGGCACCGTGGCACGAGTTTCAACCGGCGCAATATTCAGCGTCAAATGTGTTTTGGTTCCCAATCTTGTTTCTACATTAAAAAAACTTAAAGATTATGGTTATTGGATTTACGGGGCGGAAGCAACAAAGGAGAGCCTATGCTACAGTGAAGCAAAATATGATCCGAAAACCGTCCTTGTGCTTGGAAGCGAAGGCAAAGGACTTTCGCGCTTAACAAAGGAAACTTGCGATTTCCTTGTGGAAATTCCGATGTCTGGAAGCGTCAACTCCCTCAATGTCTCCGTATCTGCCGGCATTTTAATTTATCAGATTATTAATCAGCAATGAGGGGTGAATATGTATCAATATAACGATTATGAATTGTTGTATTTGATTTCAGAACATGATGAAAACGCATTGGATATTATGTATCATAAATATATGCCCCTGATTAAAGCTCGGATTGCTGCTTTTCGAATCAAAAGATATAATCAAGAAGATTTTTTCCAAGAAGGTCTTTTTATGCTCTTTCGGGCGATTCAAACTTATCGGCCTGATTCTCGGAAAACCTTTAATAAATATTTTGATTTGATTTTGCAGAGACATTTTATTCAGTTGTTGAAAAAGGAAAGCAAACATTTCTATAATGTTCAGCTGGTGGAAAACATTGATTACTTGAAAGAAGAAAAGCACGAAGAGGAGAATTTTGAACTAGATCATCTGCTTTCTTTATGTAAATTCAGTTCTTTTGAAAAGAAAGTATTGAATTTAAGACGCGAAAATTATTCAATTAAAGAGATTTCGGAAAAACTAAATTGCACTGTTAAACAGGTTTATGATGCGAATGACCGCATAAAAAGGAAAATGAAAGGAGCTAAAAATTCACTTGACAACAACTGGTAAGTTTGATAAAATAGATTAGTGAATTTAAGCGATAATTATGAGAGAAAAAGTAATTTTAATTTGTGAGAATTGCCTTTCACGCAACTATACTTATGACCGCGATAAAATAGCCAACCCGAAAAGGATGGTACTTAGGAAGTATTGTAAAGTTTGCAACAAACATACTGTTCATAAAGAGACAAAATAGGAGGATTTTATTATGGCAGCTAAGGACAATAAGAAAACAACTGGTGCTCTTGCCATTTTTACAAAAGAATATAAATATGAAGGTTTGATTTTATTATTGCTCTCGATTGTTGCGATTGTTTTAGGAGCAATGGTATTAATCGGTGAATCTACTTCCGGTTCAAGCGGACTGACAATCAATAAAAACGTCTTTTTAATCGGAGATTACCCGAAAGCTTTTGCTTGGATTTTAGTTATTCTCGGTGTAATGTCTTTAATCTTAGCGATTTGGCCTTTTTATAAACCTTCGATATCCGAATTGAAGCGCGTAAGTTGGGCTTCAAGAGGCACATTGATTCAAAACACGGCCACCGTATTTGCTTTTGTATTGATTATTGCACTTTTCTTTCTTCTGTCCGATTTTCTTCTCGGCTATGTATTAGATTTCTTTGATTGGCTTGCAGGGAAGATGCCCCTCTGATGCCTATGAACGAAAGAGCTTGGTATGTAGTTCAGACATATTCCGGTTGCGAGAACGCGGCTAAGAAGAATATCGAACGGCGTATCGAATCGATGGATATGTCGGATTTAATCTTTAGAGTTTTAGTGCCGGAGATTGTCCAGACGGAAAGAAAAAAGAATGGTGAATTAAAAGAGGTGCTTGTAAAACCGTATCCAGGTTATGTTTTTATTGATATGATCGTAACCGATGAATCATGGTTTATGGTTCGAAATACACCGATGGTAACAGGTTTCTTAGGTTCATCCGGAGGCGGAGCAAAACCCGTTCCCTTGAGTGAAGAAGAAATTACACCGATCTTGAAAATGTGTGGAATCTCCACGGGAAAAGAGTTTGCCGGAAATGTCGGCGATCGGGTCCGAATTGTTACTGGTGCTTTTGCCCACCAGGAAGGAATCATCGACTTCATCGACAATCAAAAAGGAACTGTTCGTGTTTTGATTTATGCTTTTGGCAGGGCAACTCCCGCGGAGCTGAGTTTTAACGAAATAACATTGCTATAAGAACTTCCTTGTGGGGAAGTTTTTTTAGTAATACATTTTGGTTCATACAATCTTTAAAAAAGAGCGTTTTTTCTCAGCAAAATTAATTTTTAAAAATATATGAAATTGATTGACTTTTTTTAGTATCTATAGTAAAATATACAAGCGTGCAAATTTGCATTACTATTTTATTTGTGGGAGAATTTATTTTCTTTAAGACCACATCACGGACAAAAAGGAGGTGTGTCACGTGGCTGCGAAAAAAGTATCGAAAGTCGTCAAACTGCAATTACAAGCTGGTAAGGCAACCCCTGCTCCTCCGGTAGGTCCCAGTCTTGGACAGACGGGAATTAATATCCAACAGTTCTGCATGCAATTTAATGATAGAACCAAGGATATGATCGGTAATGTTATTCCGGCAGTCATTACAGTATACGAAGATCGTTCTTTTACATTTATTACAAAAACTCCACCGGCATCGGATTTATTAAAGAAAGCTGCCGGAATTCAAAGCGGTTCTTCAACTCCGAATAAAATTAAGGTAGCAACCGTTTCAAAGGATAAGATTCGGGAAATTGCTGAACTTAAACTACCCGACCTCAATGCTTATGATGTTGAAGCAGGCATGAAGATTATTGAGGGTACCGCGAGAAATATGGGAATTGTTGTTGAAGATTAATTATACCAAAGAATTTTCACTGACATAAAGTTGTTATAAACAACTTAAACTGTGGGAGGAAATTCCGTTAAACCACATTTAAGGAGGAAATCACATGGCAAAAAGAAGTCGAAAATATCTTGATGCAGCAAAGTTGATTGACCGTACAAAACGCTATCCGCTTATGGAAGCCGTAGAACTTGCGAAAGAGACAAGCATTACTAAATTTGACGCTACCGTCGAAGTAGTATTCCGTTTGAATCTTGATCCTCGGAAAGCAGAACAAAACTTGAGAGGAGCGATCGTGCTTCCTTACGGAACGGGAAAAGTCCGTCGGGTTTTGGTTTTAACGAAAGGATCGAAGCAAAAAGAAGCGGAAGAAGCCGGCGCCGATTATGTCGGTGATACCGAATACTTGGAAAAAATCAAACAAGGCTGGTTTGACTTTGACGTAATTGTTGCGACCCCGGATATGATGCCGGAACTCGGTAAACTCGGAAGAATCCTTGGACCAAAAGGATTGATGCCGAATGCGAAAACCGGTACCGTAACGATGGACCTCGCAAAAGCTGTCGAAGAAATTAAAGCCGGTAAAGTTGAATACCGTGTTGATAAGACCGGAAACGTTCCGGCAATCGTCGGTAAAGCAAGTTTCGATTCGGAAAAAATTGCGGAAAACATTAAAACAGTATATCAAACATTGATTCGTTTAAAACCATCAACTGTAAAAGGCGTTTACGTCAAGAACATTGCCGTATCTACAACCATGGGTCCCGGAATCAAAATTGCTCCGGAATCAATTGTTTAACTAATAACCATTACAATAAAATAGTTTGCTAATTGCCGTAGACAGTAGGTGCTTAAAAGCTTAATTTCCTACCGAGGTTTATAAGAAATTTGTACCTCTTTTCGTCGCGGAAAGGGGTTTTATTTTTAACTGGAGGTGAAAATGTGAAAGAAGCGACAATCCAATTAAAAGCAAAACAGGTCGCTGATCTGGCTCAAAAGTTTCAGGAGGCAGAATCTTTGGTTTTTGTTGACCATTTGGGTTTAACCGTTGCCGAGATTACTGAACTTAGAAACAAGTTATACGAGAAGGATTGTGAATTGCATGTTATTAAAAATAACATCTTACGCAGAGCCAGCAAAGAAGTCGGATATACCGGTTTAGATGAAACTTTTGTCGGCCCGAGCGCTGTCGCTTTCTCAAAAGATGCGACTTCCGCATCTAAGATTATTTATGACTTTCTGAAAACTAACAAGAAACTGGAAGTTAAAGCCGGTGTTGTTGAAGGAAAAGTCGTAGATAAAGACGAACTGAAAGTCCTTGCTTCATTACCGGATAAGAACGGTATGATTGCTATGTTGTTGAGTGTATTGCAAGCCCCGATTCGCAATTTAGCTTGTGCGATTAAGGCTGTTTCAGAAAAAGAAGCTTAAAATCAGGAGGAAAAAATTATGGAAAAATTTAACGTACAGGAATTTTTAGAAGCATTAAAACAGATGACCGTTTTAGAACTCAATGAGCTCGTTAAGGCCATCGAAGAAGAATTTGGAGTAACAGCTGCTGCAGTCGTTGCATCCGCAGGTGCTGCTCAAGAAGCCGCAGCAGATGAAGGACCGTCAACATTTGACGTTATTCTTGCTTCCTTCGGCGCTAACAAGATCGCTGTTATTAAAGTTGTTCGTGAACTTACTGGTCTTCCGCTTAAAGAAGCGAAAGAATTGGTTGATGGCGCTCCCAAACCGATTAAAGAAGGCGTTTCTCAAGATGAAGCTAATTCTATTAAAGCTAAACTTGAAGAAGCTGGAGCAACTGTTGAACTGAAATAATTAAAAAATAAAATGACCACTTCAAAAAGTGGTCATTTTTATTATCAAATTTATTATTATTATTAAAATTATGTGGTAAACTTATATTAGATAAAGAATCATACCAAGAACTCCAGCACCAAGCATTACAAAAATCGGGCTGGGTTTAAACTTTCTTAAGATGAGTAAGGCTGCTATTGTGATTCCCACAGCGATAAGGTTTGTATCTTGGAGATTTATTTTTCCTTCGCCCCAGAAGGCAAGAATCAAAATCGAAAGTCCTGCTGAAGCGATTAAAGCAACGACTGCGGGTCTTAAGCCGCTTAAGATGCCTTGGATTTGTTTTAGGTTTTGAAACCTATAATATAAGTATGAGAGCGTAAATATTATTATCAAAGAAGGAAGAACAACACCGATTGTTGAAGCTATGGCACCCAAGACGCCGGCGATTCTGGTACCGACAAAGGTTGCCGAGTTAATTGCAATCGGTCCCGGTGTCATTTCCGCAATCGTAATCAAATCCATAAATTCGGTTGCGGAAAGCCAACCATGAGTATCGACTATTTGTTCTTGTATTAGCGGTAAGGCCGCATAGCCACCGCCGATACTAAATAAGCCGATTTGGAAGAAACTCCAAAATAGTTTTAAGTAGGTCATATTTCGTCACCGTCTTTATTGTGTTTGTTACGATAATACGCAGCACTTAAACCGATTAAGGCCGCAGCTAAGATTACGATAATAATATTCACTTCTAAGAAGAAGGTTGCGACAAACGCACCAATCATTATTATCAGCGAAGAAATTCTTCTTTCCTTTACAATTCCCATCCCTAAATTGATTACTACATCTGCGATTACGGCGACGACTCCTGCCTGCATACCTTTCAGTAAAGCGTTAATAATGGCATTATCACGAAATTCCGCATAGAAAAAAGAAATTACCGAGAGAATAATAAAGGGAGGTAAGATTGTGCCGAGTGTTGAAATTAAAGCTCCGCCGATGCCTCCGATTCTGTAACCGATGATAATTGCGGCATTCACCGCAATCGCTCCCGGAGATGATTGTGCGATTGCTGTAAGATCTAACATCTCTTTTTCTTCAATCCAGCCGAGTTCCTCGACAAATTTCTTTCTCATTAAGGGTATAATCACAAAACCTCCACCGAAAGTAAAAGCGCTGAGGTAGAAGGTTGATTTGAAAAGTGTCCAGTAAATCTTCAAGTTCTTTTTCATTAACGCTCTTCGCTCCTTTTTATTGAACCCCTAATATATTATCACCTTTGTTTTTGCGCTTATCCAAAAAATCCCTATCTTTAGTATATAACTTGATTTAACATAAGTAAAATAGTATAATCTTATATATTTTATAATAAATTTTTAATGGAGGATTGTTGACTATGACAATCAGACATTTACGCATCTTTGTTGCAGTTTGTGAACAGGGAAGTGTAACTAAAGCTGCCAATAAACTCTATCTTGCTCAACCATCGGTGAGTCTTGCCATCTCCGAACTTGAGAAATTTTATGGTGTAAAATTGTTTGACCGAATTTCTCGTAGACTTTATTTAACTGATGTGGGCTCGCAATTTTTAAATTATGCGAAACATATCATCCATCTTTTCGATGAGCTTGAAAGCGGGATGCAAAACTGGGGCTCCTCCGGTGTCTTAAAAATTGGTTCCAGCATCACCATCGGCAATTACTTCCTTCCCCAATTTGTGACGAAATTCAAGGAAATACACCCACAAATTAAAATCTATGTCACGATTGAAAACTCCCAAATAATTGAAGACCATGTTATTGCTAACAATGTCGATTTTGCTTTTACCGAGGGAATTATTGATAACCCGAAATTGGTCGTGACGAATTTTTGCGAGGACGATTTGATTTTGATTTGCGGTCCCGATCATGAGCTTGCGGAAGCTGGGGAAGTTGATTTGGAAACCCTTAGCCGTCAAGACTTTATTTTAAGAGAAAGAGGTAGTGGCGGCAGGAATATTTTTGACGGGGCAATGCTTGCTCACGATATTAAAATCACGCCGATTTGGGAAAGCGTCAGCACCCAAGCAATTGTCCGCGCAGTTGGAAAAGGTTTAGGAATTTCGATTTTACCGCATCTACTAGTTAAGGATGCACTTGCGGAAGGAGTCGTCAAACAAATTAATGTTCCTGAACTTAAGTTAAAAAGACAATTAAAGATTATTTATCATAAAAATAAATACCTTACTCCTGCAATCAAAGATTTTTTAGCTCTCTGTATTGACGATAAAAATATTATAAATTTTAAAAATTCATAACATTTTAATTATATAAGTTATAAAAAACCAATATCTTCAAATAGCCAAGAACGATTGAATTTGAGTAACTTTAAATGTATAATGAAAACAGTTGTATTTAATTAAATTTATACAAAGAGTTGGGTAATTGGGGTGTGTATGTAGGGATGTCTTTGCTTTATGCAAGTCATCTTTGCTACACATCTTTTTTATTGCTTAAAAATAAAAGCGTTTACTTTTCTCTCTGTAACTTTACTAAATAGAATTCATTTTTTTTACCATAATAATAAATAGTAGAAACAACCAAAAGGAGAACCGAATGAAAAAGATTTATCTGAATCTAAAAAGATTCGATATTCCTAAGGAACTTGGTGGCATTAACAACTTAAATAAAGGTTGCGCTTGGGCTAAATCAATCACCTCTACAATCAATAAACTTTCCGGTTTAGATTATACAATCTTTTTCCCGGAAGCTTATGTTTTACCCGCAGTTGAAACTGCAGAGAATGTAAAAATCGGTTGCCAAGGCGTACATTTTGAAGATGTGGAAGTGGGTGGAAACTTCGGTGCTTTTACAAGTTTTCGGACCGCAAAATCAATGCAAGCCTTAGGAGTAAAAGCGACCATGATTGGGCATTGCGAGGAAAGACGCGGAAAACAAATTTTGCTTGATCTGGGTGGCGGGAAGGGCGATCTCAATGAAATTTTGAATCGTGAAATTATTCATGCAACAAAGGCCGGACTTGATGTCCTTTATTGCATCGGTGAAAAAAGCGATGAACAAGAAAATCGTTTTGAAGTTTTAAGAAGACAATTAGAAATCGGCCTCAAAGATGTCGATTTAAGTAAAATCACTATTGCTTATGAACCTGTTTGGGCAATCGGAGTTGGAAAAACTCCGCCCGGACGGGAATATATTCAAGAAATTGCTCAGTTTATCAAATCTGTATTTCCTCTTTCCGTGGTTTATGGCGGCGGGCTCAAAGAGGAAAATGCGAAAATGATTGGAAGTATTCCCGAAGTGGACGGAGGTTTAATTGCCCTCACCAGATTTGGAGAAGATTTCGGTTTTTATCTCGATGATTTTAAAAAGATTGTTGAAAAATATAAGGAGGCATTCGATGAAAGTTAAACTTGAATACGGCAAAGGTTTTATGGAAGTAAACCTTCCTGATGAGAATACAGATGTCTTTATTGCCGGCGAAACAGTTCTTGATCCCCCGGTTTTAGAAAATATATACGAAGAAACTAAAAAATCAATTTTGAACCCGATTGGCTTGAAGCCGATTGCTGACCAAGTCGGACCGGGAAGCAAAGTTGCTATTGTTTTTCCCGACCGTGTAAAAGGCGGATTTCAAAAAGATTCGCACCGGAAAGTCAGTATTCCGATTATTATAGAAGAATGCCTGAAAGCCGGGGTTGATAAAAAAGATATCAAACTTATCTGTTCAAACGGACTGCATCGCAAGAATAAACCCGATGAAATAAAATCTTTACTTGGCGAAAAGCTTTTTAACGAGTATTATCCGACCGGACAAATCGTCAATCATGACAGCGAAGATAGGAACAACTTAGTTGATTTGGGTTTTGAAGAAGAATTTAATTCGCGTGTCGTCATGAATAAGGATGTTTTTGAAGCTGATTTGGCAGTCACGATCGGCCATACGCTAGGAAATCCCTACGGCGGTTATAGCGGCGGTTATAAGCATGTGGCGACAGGGATTACAAATTGGGAAAGCATTTCCGCTCACCATACTCCGGCGGTAATGCATAGACCGGACTTCACACCTGTTTCTTCGCATTCCTTGATGCGGAAGAAATTTGATGCCATCGGAAAACACATGGAAAAGTGCATGGGTAGGAAGTTCTTTACTGTCGATGCGGTTTTGGATTCTTATCAAAGACAAATAGCGGTATTTACCGGTGATTCGGAAATGATTCAGCCCTTGTCTTGGGAAGTCGCGGATAAGCGCACTTATGTAAAATGGGCGGAGAAGAAATATGATGTCATCGTCTTTGGAATGCCGGTTCAGTTCCACTATGGATATGGAATGGGCACGAATCCGATTTTGATTAAACAAGCGATTGCAGCAAATATCATCAGACATAAACGGGTTTTAAGAGATTATCCGGTAGTTATTTGCGCTTCTGTTTGTGACGGATTCTTTAATGATATTGAGTTTCCATCTTACCGAGAAATTTATAATCTCTTCCAAACGGAAAGAAATTATACCTTACCCGATGTTGAAAAATATGCGGAAAAGCTGGCGACAGATTCCGAATACATCTATAAATACCAACATGAACATGGCTATCATCCTTATCATGGCTTTTCGATGATCAGTTGCGGCCATATTGCGGAAATGAATTCCGCAGCCGTTTATATCGTTGGCGCAAGAGAGCCCGGTTATGCTAAGGGTATGGGGATGAAAGTTCGGGCTACTGTCGAAGATGCGCTGAAGGATGCGGAGAAATTTGTCGGCAAAAATCCCAATATTCTCGTCCTCCCGAAGACATATACGACCGCATCCGTTCATCTTTGCCTGAAGGATGAGTAAATATGCCTTATGTTCCAATGAAACCGCTCTCGGCTGTCGCCCAGAAATTAGGGGTTGCCCATGGTGCCTTTAATATCAATTTGTTGCAGCAAGTAGATGCGGTGATAAAGATTCATGAAAAACTTCGCAGCGCTGCAATCATTCAGGTTGCGGAACCTGCAACCGCATTTTTAGGTGGCAATCCCGATTTCTTAAACGGCAGTTTATCCGAAAAAGCTCTCGGTATGAAACGGATTGCGGAAAGGGTAAAAAAACTTTCAAAAGCAAGCAGAATCCCCGTTGTCCTTCACTTGGATCACGGCCGCAGTTTTGAAAGCGTTAAGCTGGCAATAGATGCCGGTTTCTCGTCGGTGATGATTGACGGCTCCTCTCTTCCCTATGAAGAAAATGTCGCTTTGACTAAGAAAGTCGTGGATTATGCTCATGAGCGCGGGGTATCCGTCGAAGGTGAACTCGGTATCTTAGCCGGGACCGAAGATGATGTGTTTGCGGAAGAAAGCTCTTATACAAATCCGCTTCTGGTTGTTGATTTCTTCAAAAAAACGGAATGTGATTCGCTTGCGATATCTTACGGAACAAAACACGGTGCGGCTAAGGGTGCGAATGTTAAGCTCCGCAAAGAAATTGTGATAGCTTCCCTAGAAAATCTTCGGCATGAAAAGATTCAGGGAACTCTTGTTTCTCATGGTTCCAGTTTGGTACCCGAATATATTATCAGCGAAATCAATTCCTTAGGCGGGGCGGTCTCTGGACATGGAATTCCCCTTGAACAGTTGCGTGAAGTTATTCCGCTTGGAATTTCTAAAATAAATATTGATACCGATATCCGCTTAGCAACCACAAGAAATATCTTAGAACTATATAAATTGAACCCTGATTATACAACAAACTCTCAAGTCTATGACTTATTGAAAGCAAACCCTAAAGTTTTTGATTATCGAAACTATCTTGTTCCTTATCTTGAAGATTTGTTAGCTGAAGAAATAACAAATCCTGAATTGGAAAAAATCGTCAAAGCTTTAGAAAATGCTATTTATGAGATTTGTGCTACAGCAATCATCAACTTCGGCAGCGTCGGCACAGCTTTCAAAGTCGAAGCGCTGAGTCTGGAGGAAATGGCTGAAATTTATCGAGGTGAAAAATGAATTATTTAAACTATCATGGCGAAATGCTTTTTGAAGGCAAAATACCATTATTGGTCTTTGAAAATTCGGAAGCGGCTTTTAAAGATATGGCGGACCGGATGGTCGATGCGATCATCGAAAATAATCAAGCCGGTAAGAAAACGCTCTTTATCGTCCCGGTCGGTCCTGTTGGCCAATACAAGTATTTTGTTGAAAGGGTAAATGCGGAAAGGATTAGCCTTAAGGATGTAACTTTTATCAGCATGGATGAATATTTAGATGCCGATCAGAATTTAATTCCCGAAAGCCATCCTTTGAGTTTTCGCAGAATCATGAAAGAAAAATGTTACAATCTGCTTTCCGAAGACTTGATTATGCCCGAAACGCAACGCCTTCATCCTACTCCCGATAACGGCAAGTATCTTGAAGAAGTGATTCGAGAGCACGGCGGCGTTGATGTTTGTTTCGGTGGGATTGGCATTAACGGTCATATTGCTTTTAATGAACCCCTTGAAGCTCGGGAAAAGCTGACAGAAGAAGAGTTTACTCAACTTTCTTTCCGGATTCAAAAGATTTCGCGCGAAACCAAAGTAATAAATGCTTTAAATGAATTTGATGGTGCTTATTATCTGATGCCCGATTATTGTGTCACAATCGGAATCAAACAAATTCTTGAAAGCAAAAAAGTTTTTCTTTATTGCTTTAGACCTTGGCATCGTTCGGTTGTCAGAAGAGCAATCTTTGGAGAAGTAACCAGTGCTTTTCCGGTAACTTTTTTACAAAAGCATCCGGATGCGAAAATTGCAATCACAAAAGATATACAGAAATAAAGGTGGATTTATGAATACAGATAATACAGATCTTAAAGAAATGAATGAAAATGAACCGATTAAGATGCGTAAACTGAAGGACTTCAGCGATGGCAGCAAACGCGAAAAAGCAGTTCTTTCTGCGGTCTCGATTGCGCTTGGTATTGTTATCTGGTATTTGATAACTTTGGTACCGACAATCAATACCTTCCTTGCTAGTCCGAAACAGGTAATTAATGAACTCATAACGCAAGTTAACGCCAATGGTCGCTATTTTAAAGATATTTGGGCTTCTTTACAAAGAGTATTGGTCGGATTTTCGGTGGCTTTTGTAGCTGCGATTCCGGTGGCGTTTTTGATGGGATGGTATCCGAAATTCAGAGCTTTGGTTGAACCTTGGATTCAGTTCTTTAGAACGATTCCGCCGATTGCTTTGATTCCGCTTGTCATCCTGGCTATGGGTCTTACAGAAACAGAAAAATATACGATTATTTTTATCGCCGCTTTCCTGGTTATGGTTGTCACGATCTATCAGGGAATAAAAGAAGTTGATAAAACATTGGTTAAAGCGGCCTATACTTTCGGAGCAACCGATAAAGACCTCTTTATTCATATTATGATTCCTTCAGCTTTCCCTTACATTTTGGTCGGAGCAAGACTTGGAATTGCTGCGAGCCTAACCACTTTGATCGCGGCAGAACTTACCGGAACCATTTTTGGTTTAGGTGCAAGAATCATGCTCGCCCAAAAATACATGCAAGTTTCTCTCGTGTTACTGGGTATTATTACTATCGGAATCATTGGATTTATCTTTGACCGAATCTTACTCTTTGCTGAGAAGAAACTCACGAAGTGGAAATAAGGAGATACTATGATGAAACCATTAATACATATTAAAAATGTCAGTAAAACATATCATGTTCCTGACGGTAGAGATGTTCATGCTCTTGATAATGTCAGTTTAGACATTCATGAAAATGAATTTATCAGTTTGGTTGGACCTTCGGGTTGTGGAAAAACAACACTTTTAAATATTATTGCTGGACTTGAGCCTCATAACTCGGGAACGGTAACGATGAAAGAGCAACCGATTATCGGTCCGGGACCGGATCGAGGCGTCATCTTCCAACAATATGCTCTCTTTCCTTGGATGACTGTCAGAAAGAATATTGAATTCGGAATGAAGTTTAAAAAGGTTTGGCGCGATGTTGAAGAAGTGGATAAGAGGACTGGAGCGAAGAAAACTGTTCGGAAATTGGTCCATATGAGTCCCGAAGAAAAGCGCGCTCTTTCCGATCGCTATATTAAAATGGTTAACCTGGAAGGCTTCGAAGATGCTTATCCGAAAGGACTTTCGGGCGGTATGAAACAAAGGGTTGCGATTGCTCGCGGTTATGCCGTAGCTCCTGATGTTCTTTTGATGGATGAGCCTTTCGGTGCTTTAGACGCACAAACAAGAGCGCAGTTACAGGAAGACCTGCTCCGTACCTGGCAAAATGAAAGAAAAACGATTCTTTTCATTACACATGACGTTGATGAAGCGGTCCTGCTTTCAACCAAAGTTGTAATCATGAGTGCTCGTCCGGGTAAGATTCATGAAATCATTCCGATTGATTTGCCTTACCCACGTAATCAAGCTAGCAAGATAGATCCGAAATTCCTTGAATATCGAAATTATATTTGGGATATCGTTTATAAGATGTATCTTGAGGTGCGAAAGTAAAAAATGCAATTAAAGTTAAATCTGAAGTATGTCGATAAATATGTTAGTCAAAAGGAGATTTTAGAAGAAATCTCCTTAAACAGGCAAGTGTTTGCTGACAGTTATGTCGGTAAAATCGGACCAGATGATCGTAAAGGTTGGTTTAAAGTTGACAATTACGCCAATCCGGAAATGTTGAATGAGATCTTAGAGACAAGCGAATATGTCAGGAAGAATGCGGAAGTGTTTGTAGTTATCGGAATCGGCGGCTCCAACCGCAGTGCACTTGCTGCAGTCGAATGTTTTAAATATAATCATCCGGATGCGCCGGAGATCATTTGGGCAGGTAACAATCTTTCCGGAGCTTCCCTAAAACGGGTTTTCGACAGAATCGGAAATCGATCCGTCATCATCGATGTGATTGCCAAGGATTTTAATACCGTCGAACCGGGACTTGCTTTCCGGATGTTTCGAGAGCATTTAAAAGAACGTTACGGAAGCGATTACAACAAACATGTAATTGTAACCGGAAGCGAAGGCAAAGGCCAACTTCGGGAAATGGCAGAAAGATACGATTATAAGTTTTTACCATTTCCGGAAGATGTCGGTGGTAGATATTGCGTCTTAACACCGGTTGGGTTACTGCCGATGGCGGTTGCGGGAATCGATATCAAGCAGATTGTTGAAGCAGCAAAAGCTACGGAAAATTACTTGAAGAGTCTTCCAATTGAAGAAAACCCGGCCGTGCACTACGCCGTCGCGAGAAATCTTCTTTTTCGGAAGGGTTTCCAAATCGAAGGGTTTGTTGTGATTGAACCGGAATTAGAACATCTGGCTCGTTGGTGGCTGCAGGAATTCGGAGAAACTGAAGGCAAGATTCAAGATGCTGTTTTTCCGACTTACTTCGTTTATTCCGAAGATTTGCATTCGATGGGCCAATATATTCAGGAAGGGCGTCGTTTTGTTTTTGAAACCTATTTTAATTGCTTTAAACCTACGGAATTAACTATTCCTTTAAGCGAAGAAGAAGACGGATTTAATTATCTGGACAAGCGTCCTTATGATGATGTCAACCATGCAGTTTATCAGGCAGCGCTTAATGCCCATTATGAAGACGGGGTTCCTTGTATTGAATTCTTGGCCCCTGCACCGGATGAAACCGTTTTTGGAGAATTCTATTATTTCTTCCTGTTTGCGGTTTACTGTTCCGCTAACCTGATTGGAGTAAATCCTTTCAATCAGGATGGTGTCGAAAACTATAAACTGAATATGTATAGGATTCTTGGAAAATGATTAAAGTCGGTCTTGTCGGGGTCGGAGGAACCGTCTCCATTGCCCGCATGCATCTAAAAGCATATCTGAAAGATCCCCGTGTATCTCTTGTTGCGATTTATAACCGGAGTCAAGCCAAAGCAATTAAACTTGTAGAAGAGTTTAATTTGGATGCTAAGGTTTGTAATAGCTACGAAGAACTCCTTGATTTAGTTGATGTCGTTGATATTTGCACACCTAATTATACCCATTATGAATTTGCTTATAAAGCAATAGCAAAGGATAAGCATTTGCTTTTAGAAAAGCCGATGACGGTGAGTTTGGAAGAAGCGGAAAGTTTAAGAAAAATTGCAGCTAGCAGTAAGCGGGTGCAGATGCTTGGTTTTAGTTATCGTTATGCTACGGTTGTAGAGGAAATGAAAAAAATCATTTCCGAAAACTTTCAGAATATTTATACGGTTAACTGTCTTTTTGGCGGAAAAAGGCTTTCAAATCCTGAAGTATCTCTTGAATGGCGAATGCTTAAGTCTTTATCCGGAAGCGGAGCTTGGGGCGATTTTGGCAGTCATTTGCTTGATTTGATTCATTATCTAACAGAAGAGGAATTTACGGAAGCGATAAAGTTTTCCCAAACCTTTATCAAAGAAAGGAAGGCTGGCGAAAGCACGGGCTTTGTAGAAAATGATGATGCTACGGCAGTAATTCTTCGTTCAAACAAGATGATTGGTACCTTTCTTGTCAGTCGTGTCGGTGCTCCGGAAATGAACATCCAGATCGCCGGAGACGGTGGTTTAGTGAAAGCATCAATGGAAAATCCGAATAGATTGGAATTCCATCCAAAAATTATCGGTGGGCCTTATACCGGCGAAGTGATTATTAAGGAATATCGGGAAGATAATTCTCTCTGGATTAAGAGACAAATCAAACATTTTATTGATTGTATCATTGAACAGGAGAAAGGATATGCAACGATTGAAGACGGATATTATGTCCAAAAATTGCTTCAAACTGCAGAAACAAACTTGGTTTAAACTTTTATAAAAAAGTTAAAAATAAATAAAAAAGGAGAAAAAGGAAAATGAAAAAAGTATTTTCAAAACTTTTTGCACTCGTAATGGCTGCAGTACTTGCTTTAACGCTTGCTGCTTGCGGCGGAAAAGAAAGTAATACCGTTCGCGTTGGTATCCATGCGAATGAAGGCGGAGCAACACTTTTTGCTACAGCTTTAGAAATGGGTTATTTTGAAGACGAAGGTCTCGATGTTAAAGTTACAGTCGTTGAAAGCGGACCAGCTGAAATGACAGCTATGCGTGCCGATAACAGAAGCTTAGACATCGGTTATATCGGTGCCGGCGTTGCTTGGAACGCACTTGATGATACCGGTAACAGACTCCAATTTGTCTATCTTGATACGCTCTCAATCAGTGAATCTTTAATCGCAAATCCTGCGAAAAAAGATGTTGATATCGAATCTACTTGGGCAGAACTTTACCAAGCATTAAAAGGTTCGAAGATTGCGATTCCTACCGATACAACTCCTGGATCTTGGTTCAAAAATTTTGTTGCTAAGGTTAACACAGAAAACAATCTTGATGACGCAAATAAGCTTTGGATTTATTCCGAAACTGATGCTTATTTAGCAGGATATGAAGCACCTAATTCAAATCTAGCTAATAGAATTGAAGTAGTAACTGAAAGCAATGAAAATTTACCTTTAGTTTATTCAGATTATGATTTTGTTTGCGGATTTGCTCCGGCAACACTCAGCGTTATCGCTGACGGTGGTGTTGAAGTTGCTAACACAGCATCCCACTTACCGGAATATACTTTCCCAAGCACTTGGGTTGCAAACGTTAATTGGATGAACCAAAATCCAAATACAGTTCAAAAATTTGTTAACGCGCTTGCAAGAGCTTCTGAACATCGCGCTAATAATATTGAACAATCCTTAAGATGGGCAGAACAACTAACTCAAGCCAATGAAGGAACATATAAAGCAGACGTTATGATCGCTCCTTCCGCACATGATCTTTATGATTGGTTTAAAGATTTTGATGGAACTGGCTATGAGTATATGAAAGCTCTTTACAATGAAAAGGTCGGTAACGTTCCTCAAGGAAACCGCGTTAAGACTTTCCCAGAAACAATGAACCTTAGCTATATGTTAAAAGCTTTAGGAGCAGTTGTTGAAAAATAAATAAAAATGAGGTTGTAAACTTGGTTTACAACCTCTTTTAATATGCTGAGCCTTATTTTAAAAATCAATTTTTGAGCATCAAATTTTAGGAAAATTTCCCTCAAATATTATAATTGATTTTACAATTCTGGCTCCTTCACATTATTTAATCACAAAATATAAACAAATAATGACATTTTATGAATAAGAGATATTGAGTATAGTATAATTGAAAACATTTTCAATATATTTAAAGGAGAGGAAAATGAAGAAGACAAGCTTTGGAAAACTGTTATTATTGTTTTTGTTGTCCCTTTTTTTAATTGGATGTTCGGAAGTTTCAATTGAAAAATTTAATCTTTCGGAAGACAAAATATTTATTGAGCTTGGTGATGATTTCAAATTACCCAATGTTAAAGCAATTGATAGCAAAGGTAATGAATTAACACCTGTGATAGTTGTAAAAGATGAAGATGGTAATGTTATTGAAATTGAAAATAACACTTTTGTAGCAACAACATTAGGAATATATGAAGTTACATATACTGTTACCTTAAATAAAAATAATACAATTAGCAAATCTTTTGAAATTGAAGTCTTCGATTTAACAAAACCAGTGATTGAAAATGAATACGAAGATAATATTTATGCACCTAATGGTATGAGTTATGATTTGAATAAAATCTCAGTTTCTGATAATAGTGGCGAAAACATCACTCCTGTTATCGATGTGTTTTTAAACGGTGATGAACTAGACATTGCTTCTGAAATATTAGAATTAAATCAAGAAGGCACTTATGTAATTCAAGTAACCGCAGAAGATTCCTCCGGTAATAAGACTATTAAAGAATATAAAGTCTTTACTGTGTTAGATGCTGAAAGTCAAGTTTCTTATGATAATGAATTCGTCCATACCCAAATCACTGATAAATTTGCCAGAAGCGGAAAATACTCTTATGAAGTAGGAGTATTTGATACAAATATTAGTTGGTTTAATGATAATTATCTTCTTGGAAAGGTTAAAATTGACACTGATAAACCAATTCTATCTTTCTGGATTCTATTTGATACAACCGGTGCTGGTTTTAATGGACAAGTTCTATATAAATACTTTTCACACGAAACTAAAATTTTTAATGCTTATGGCGACCCTGTAGAAATTAACTGGCAAAACATGTATGAAATTGATGACCAAAGGTGGTATCGTTTTGAAGTAGATATGACGAAGCCTCAAGAAGCCGGGAAAACAATGGAGTTCTTAAGCGATTACTTTGTAGAAATTGGTGTTTGGGATTATGATATTAGTAATAATGCCACCAAACCTACTAATGCTTATATAGATGATATAAAAATTGTTGATAGAACATATGATTTTTCTTCAGAATATGATCAGAAAAAGGTATTCCCGATTCCGACCGAAGATGAACCCGTAGTAGTTGTTGATGATCTTGAAAATTCAGAAGGATTTGTAGTTGGCGGAAATATCAAAGGTTTGTCAAGCGACTATTTTATCAGCGGAGAATATTCACTCAAGTTAGAGGCATATCCAACAAATAATTGGATTACGATTGCAAACTTATTTCCGAATTTAAAAATGCCTGATGGCTATAATAGACTTTATTTCCATATCTATTTACCGATGGAAAGTCAGGGAGTATATTCAATTAATGGTCTTACAAACCCTGCCTTTTACAGAGAGATTGACGGAGTTTATACACAGATTCAACTCAGTCCCTACAACACCTATGAAATTCCAACAAATGAGTGGGTGTTGGTCGGATTTGATGTAACCGAAGCAGGAGTTGGCTTTGTAGTTGAAG
>DUTX01000038.1 GCA_012841865.1 Acholeplasmataceae bacterium
AATTTTTATCTTAAAAGAAATGCTATTTTTTCTGATTTTTCCATTTATTATAAATAATATTTGACTTTTATTTAATTTTTATATAAACTATTGCTATGAAACATTTAACAAATCTTCGTGAAGGCAAAAAAATATTTGAAGCATTAAATTCCGATGTTCGCGTTACAATCCTCGAATTACTCATGGAACATAAAGAGTTGAATTTGGATTATTTTGCGAAGCATTTAAATATTTCCAATAGCGCCATAACCATGCATATTAAAAAGCTGATGGATGCGGAATTGATTAATATTACATCCGCTTCCGGCATTCGCGGCAGCATGAAACTATGTTCCTTAAACATCGATAAACTCTTAATCGATTTTGATCTGGATCGTACAGAAACCAATGTCTATTCTTTTGAACTCGATATTGGTCATTATGTTAATTATGAAGTAATGCCGACTTGCGGATTGGTTTCTTCAACGGGAATTATTGGTGAGTTTGATGAACCGCGTTACTTTTCGTTTACAGAAAGATTTCAAGCCGCGCTCCTTTGGTTCAAAAGTGGGTTTTTAGAATACAAAATTCCGAATGCTTTAAAACCCGACGAAACCATAAAGGAATTACAGATTTCAATGGAGATAGCTTCCGAAGCTCCTGGTTTTTCTTCAAACTATCCTTCGGATATTCATTTTTCAGTCAATAATGTCGACCTCGGCTATTGGACTTCACCGGGTGAATTTAACGACAGACGCGGGAACTTCACTCCCTCATGGTGGTTTCCGAATCTCGGCCAATACGGAAAGCTCAAAATGCTTTCAATCAATAATACCGGCACTTATATTGACGGAATCCTGATTTCAAACACCACAATAAAACAACTAAACATCGGTTTTAACTCCGATATCTCTTTTAAAATTTTGGTTCCGAAAGATGCAATCAATGTCGGCGGCTTAACCTTATTCGGAAAAGGCTTCGGAGATTATAACAGCGGTATTGAAGTGAAAATTTATTATGAGAAAAACAACAATCAAAAAGCACAAAAAACCTCCCAATAGGGGAGGTTTTTAGATTAGATTATAATGGCTCATAAGTCTTGTCAATGTGAAACGATTCCGAATAAACGGGTGAGAAATCCACCCTCTCCTTTTTAAATCGTCACTAATTACAACTTCTGCTGTTGTTGTCGGTGAGCCCGCTTCTTTCAGTGCTTCAAATATTTCTTCCGGTCCCGGATAAGCGAGAATGATATTTTTAATTTTTTGCCAGTTCGTTTTTACTTTTTCCAAACTTGGAATATTACTTCCCTTGTTTAGTTTCCGCATCGCCGGAGCCAAAATGCCGCTTAAGCCATAGATTTCTTCCTTATCAATTGCTTTTTTAGAGATTTCTTCTGGTTTAATCTTGGCAAGTTTGTTGTAGAATCTTGCAACAAGCAAGGTAGCAACCCCGACATAGGCTCCATGAAATTCGGGAATTTTACCAGAAGCAATTTGCAAACACTCCCAAAAATGAGCAAGCATATGTTCGGCGCCGGAAGCGGGCCGAGAATTATTTGCATAACTCATTGCGATTCCCGTAAGCAGTAAAGCTTCAAAAACTTGTCCGGATACATCACCGTTTTTTTGGACTTGCGGTGCCAGTTTAAAAACAGTATCCGTCGCTTGCTTAGTTAGGGTGGCGATATTTTTGCAGAAGTATTCTCCCGTTAAGATATGAGAAGCCTCCCAATCGATTAAAGCAACATATTTTCCGACCATATCACCGAAACCGGCAGCTTTTAACTTGCTTGGAGCGGCAGCCAAGATATCCGTATCCGCAATAATAACAGCCGGCGCTTTTGCAGGGAAACTCCGTTTGAAACCAGAATCAATAATCGGCGAAGCTGAAGAAGCAAAGCCATCCATACTGGCTGCAGTCGCAAAAATACATAAAGGGAGATTTTTTCTAAAAGCGGCTAAACGACAAACATCGCTCAACGAACCAGTTCCAATAACAAGGACGCCTTCAGCATCATCCGCCAAAGCAGTAATTCGTTCAACTTCCTCCAGCGAAGGAATCCGAAAATCATTATAAAGCATTGTTTTAAGCTTAAAATCTTGTAAGCTTTCTTCAATTCCGGAAGCCGCCTTGAAGGTATTCTTGTCCGCAACCAGAAGGAGTTTTTTAGAAAAGCTATTTGCTTTTAAAATAGATCCGACTTGATTTACTAATTTACTTCCAATTCTAATGTCTTTTATCGTAGAAAGATGTTCTCTTCCACAATCACAACCCGAAAATTGTTTGTTTAAAAGTTTTAAATCAAGCATTTTCTTCCCCTCCTCATCTTCATTATACTATATAAAGCATACTAATTAAATAATAAACATAATAAATAAATCCAACTATGTTACAACATAATTGGATTCATAATTTTTATCTTCCAAATGTATTTACCATTGGGACACAAACAATTTGGCCGATACGAAGATTATAAGGATCAATTCCTGGGTTGGCAGCCATAATCGCATCAACTGTGGTGTTATATTGGCGAGCAATCATCCATAAAGTTTCACGATAACGAACTGTATGAGCAAAAGTTCCAAATGGACACATATTGAATCTCCTTTCTTTTCACCTTATAATATGCATTATAAAATCCTAATGTATATACA
>DUTX01000039.1 GCA_012841865.1 Acholeplasmataceae bacterium
GCTACCGTTTCCGCAATCCAGGGTTTGGTAGCAAAAGAACAAGTAGTTTCGTCAATGTCGATAATTTCCGGTTTTTCCGGAGGAGTCAGCGGAAATATGCTTTTTAGTTCCGAAGGGATTTTTGGTTTTTTTACACCCGCCAGCGCTTATGCATTTATGGCCTTTAATATTTTCAGCGCCCCTTGTTTCGGAGCTATTGGTGCCATGCATAAGGAATTTGGAAGCATGAAAAAAACACTCAGAGCGGTTACTTATCAGACCGGACTTGCTTGGGTCTTAGCCACTCTGATTCACTTAATTGGTCTTGCGATAGGAGGAATTTTTTGAAACCGATTGATATTATTATTTTAGTAGTTGTAGCTATACTTTTATTTTTAGTAATCTATTTTAGGTTTATTAAAAATAAGGGTTCGGGATGTACCAACTGTGCCAAGGTAGATAAATATAAATTAAATAAAATTCGTTCTTATTATGAAAATGCAAAGAACAAATAAACTAATATTAGAAGCCGTTTAAAGCGGCTTTTTTGTATGAAAAAGGAAAAATCAGGAAATATAATTATTGACTTGGACTTGCAATCATATTCAGATAACAGCACGAATAAAGATTAATAAAGGAGTTTCTCGATTCAAGCAATGATACTTTTTGATATTTGCGGGCTTTTATTAATTGCTCTCGGCTGCAGTAGTGGCTATTTTCTTGGCTTCCAAAAGGGTATGACGCGTTTTTTCTTCTTTATAATAACCGTTATAGCCGGTTTTTTGCTTGCGGAAATATTCTCCTCGCTTGCATATAATTTTGATTTCTCCAATCATAATCTAAAAGTATCTGGAATCCGACTTAGGACTCTTCCCGGGTTACTCCGAAGTTTAGTGGCAATTTATGTTCCGGAGATAGCAAAACATTTAAATGAAGCTTATTATTTTAATCTTCTTCTAAGTGACATATCAAAAGCAATATTCCGGGTTGTATTTTTTATTGTTTGGATTATTATTGCAGTTCCGATTATTGATTGTGTATTCTTGTTTAAGAAAGGAAAGGTTTTTAAATTTAAAAAAGGCTGGGACAAAATCTATGGTTTGGTTCTCGGCTTTATTCAAAGTTTTATTTTGATAGTAATGATTTCCTCCTCATTTAATGGAATTTATGGTTTGAAGACAAGTTTTGAAAATAAAGAAGAAAATCCCACATCTGCTCTAACAATGAAGTTGAGCGGAAATTTTATGTTTGATCGGCTTTTTAAAACTGATTATCGAGGAGAAGAAATTCTCTTTCGAAAAGATATTGAAAGTTTGTATTCCCTACAAAAGAATTTTCAAGCTAATGAAGATATATTAATAGTATTGGCTGATTTAGAATCTACGGAAATAGTTTCTGCAACTATTGTTGAGTTGTATTTTTTATCAAAGGGTGTTGCTCTTGATGAAGAAATGATATCTTCAATCGGTAAAATTCCATATCGAAAGGAATTAAAGCATCTTTATGATGCTTATCAATTATTAAAGGAATTAGATTTAAAAGAGAAGAATCTTCTAAATTGGGATGAAAATATTATCCAAAATATTAGTTTGCATTTAAGTCAGTGCAGTATCCTTGATTTTGTTTGTTCATATTTAATTTATGATTATTTACCAAATTACATTAATCTTAGCTTTGATATCAATATTGATGAGGTTCTTTGGACAAAGGAAATTAGAATCATTTCCGAAATCTTTGGGATTCTTAAAAGTTTAGGAATAAAAAATTCAGCAATTAATGATTTTAAAAACGACCAAGAAATGATAACTCATTTTGTCCATTTATTGTTTGAGTCGGATCTATTTATTAATAATCAGGAAGTTTTAATAAACCATTATGCAACTTCATACCTTCCGGAAGAGATTCGGCTTATACAAATAAACAACCTCAGTGAAACCGAACTAGCAAATATTCTTTTGTTTATCGCATTTTTAAACGAAAATGATTATTTTGAGGATGATTTTGTTTGGACCAAATTTTTAACCGATCAGAATGTTGAAAAAATGGTTGAGTATATCAGTCAGTCAAATATTTTAATTGATAATCTGGATTTGGTTTTGCGTTTGTTTTTTTTAGATTCGGTTTTTAAAATTGAAACCATAATTTTACCGGATGTTAATTGGAAGTTGGATTCAGGTAAAACTGAATTAAAATGTTTTTTTGAATTGTTTAGGATTTTTAATATAGAAAAGAAATATCAAAAGGAAGTTTTGACTTATTGTGAAGCATTTCTTAGAAAAAATGAAATATCCGCTCTTATATATTTAAATAGTGAATCAATTATCGATTATTTAATCCACAGATTACTAGGGAAAGATTTTACCTATCTTAAACCTGATAGCTTGGATTCAAATAGAGTCAAAACTGAGTTAATGCAGTTAATTAGGATTTACCAGGAGCTTGTAAAAAGTGAGGTATTATATACCAAGAGTTTAAAAAGCATGAGTGAAGAAAATATCTCTGCTTTTTCAAGAAATTTATCAAACTCAGAATTCTTTAAGTTAAACTTTGATTTGCTTTTTAATTACTTTATTTTAAAGTCAAACCTGCCTTTTAAAGATATTAGTAATCCAAAAGCGGATTTAACCGAAAAAGAGATATCTGATTTACTGATTGCGCTTAGATTGCTTGAAGATGTAAAAGACGAAGAAGAGCTGTTTCTTTTGGAAAAGGCGGAAATAGATAAAATCTTAAATTCAGAAATAATCTTTTTAATCATAAAAGATTATTTGTACCAGCTAGATAGTGAAAACCACCTAGTAATTAGTTTAAGTTATGAAGACGAAACCTGGAAAGAAGAAATGATAAATTTTTTTACAGGGGTAAAATTAATCCTTGAAAAGAATGAAAATATTGGAATCAGAAATATAAATCTAAATATCATTGAAAATATTACCACAGGCTATATCGGTGAAGATAGTGATGATTTGACCACAATTATAAAATCAAGGATTCTTTTTGATACGATTATTGCAAGAATTTATAGCTTAAAGAGAGATCCGAATACCAGAGAAGGGGTTTTAATTATTGATATATACGAGGAGGATTGGTTTGATGGACCGCCACCGTTAATGCGTCCCGGAGAATTAAGAAATTTTGTTCGCGGGCTTCAAATTATTTATAAAGAACTGGAAATTGATTTAAACAATCCGGTTTTACACAGGGAAAGGCTGAAAGAAATCAGCGCGGGAACTGAAGATACAAATGGGGATGGAATAATTGATGATACAGATGATAATGATTTGCGGGAGATTATTAAATCAAAGATTCTTTCAGACACTCTAATCTTTTTAATGTATGAAGAAATTACAACTTAGAGAGCATATCTTTTGCAATCAACTTTTTCTTCTGTTATAATTTTAGTGAAGATACAGGGTATCTTCAGAAACGATAAACCA
>DUTX01000040.1 GCA_012841865.1 Acholeplasmataceae bacterium
ATTGCTGTTGTAATAATACCTACCGCTCCGATAATCAAAAACATTAAGATTAGTGAACCGATTAAAAACACCATTTGCGTGATTGTAACTTTCCTGCGCTTTGTTGGTGTTGATAAAACATAAGCCATCGAACCACTATCAATTTGTCTTGCAATAAGATTATTTGCTGTCGTGATCGTATAGACAATCGGAAGCAGTAAGCCTGCAATCGTATAAAAGATGCTGCCGATTACTAAATGATTAATATTGAGATCTCCTAGTTCCGTTAGCGACTCAGCAACATCTTCTGGCATTTGTGTAAGCAAACTATCGGTAACTTCACTTTTAGCTTCCTCAGACGTAATTTCATTATTTATGAAAGAAACATATTGAATGATGCCAGATGAAATGAGAGCAGTAACCTTTATTTCAGTAAAACCATAATTATTTAATAGATCTTCCATTGTATCAAATTCAAGTGCAGAAAGCATTTCTTTTGTTTCTTCGGTTTCACTCGAAAGCAAGTTTTGGTAAAAAATCTTTTCAATATATAATCTCGCAATTATTTGAAAATCTTCATCCGTTAAGTTTTCATTTTTCACATACAAATCCAAAATCTCTTTGGAAATTGAAATAACTGCTTGCTTTGCTTCTTTTGACATTTCTCCATCCGTACCGCTCAAGATAAACTCAATAACAATTGAACTCTTAAACTCATGCAGTTTCTCTGTCTGGATTGTTTCCATTTCATAAGCAGTTAAAACTTGGTTTGCGATTAAACCAACTTGATCCTTTTGTTCCAATGACGCACCTTCTACAAGCGTTTGAATTGCTGCTTCTTTAGGCTCAGGTGTTCCAAGCAATTTATAATATTCATAGGTATTAATAGTTGCTGTGGTTAAATCATACATTCCCTTAGCTTCAGGATATATCTCTTCCACCGTTTCGAATGCTTCTACAAACCCATCTATCGCACCGCCTTTAAAATGTGCTTCAAGTTCAGACTCAACAAAGGTATCTTTTAGAGAATTTCGAATTTCATTTGCTTGCAAACTCCCAAGCACGATTACGATAATTCCTAACATTAAGGCTGTTGCTACCGTAACCAATAACCACGAAACCCCGTTAGCTTTTATCGACTGTTTTAATAAAGGTTTACTGATCATAATCCCGCCCCTTCTTCCTTTAATTTCTCAAACTTTTCTTTAAAGAATTTTTCTAAATTATATTTATTTTCTGAAATAAATTTAACTTTATATTTAGATAAATCCTTTATTAATTTTGCTGTTTCCTCAACATTAATTTTAAAAATAACCTGATATTGTTCTTCTTTGATTCTGATATATTCATAAGGTAATTCCATAAATGACTTAAAATCTTCTTTTTCTAAAAACTCAATTTTATACTCCCGTTTTTTCGGATTTTTAATTTCACTCATAAGAGCGATATCAATAATTCTTCCATCCTTTATCAATGCAACCCGATCACATAACTCTTCCAGTTCTTGAAAGATATTGCTGCTAATAAAAATTGTTTTACCTTTGGCTTTTTCTTTTTCTAATATTTCTACAAAGTGTTTTCTCATCAAAGGATCGAGTCCTGTTGTCGGTTCGTCAAGTATTAAGATATCAGCATCATTCATCAACGCCGCAATCACGGCTGTTTTTTGTTTCATTCCTTTACTCATTTTTCGGGGATTAGCACTTAAATCAATTTGCATAACCTTTACAAGTTCATCGGTAAAACCTAAATCATGCAATTTTAAAAATTCTGCTTGTGATTTGATAAAAGAAAAACCAGTCGACAAATCAGGAAAAGCAATTTCACCTGGAACATAACCTGTATATGCTTTTGTTTTTGTTGCATCCTTATAAGCGTCCATTCCTCTAATGGTTATTACACCGCTACTCGGTTTAATAAACCCCATGATTTGACGGATTGTTGTGGTTTTACCACTACCATTTGTTCCGACAATTCCAAAGATTTCACCTTTTTTGATATCTATATTAAGATCAAAAACGCCCCTGTTTTCACCATAATCTTTTGTAACAGCATTTATCCTAATATCAAACATGGGATACTCCTTTAAATTCAATATCATCAATATAATATTTCATGAAGTACTCTTCGAGAGTAAGTTTTTCATGAGAAAAATTAGTAACATTAAAATTACTTAAAGACTTAAGTAAAAGGTTAATATCCTTGTCATTAACATGGACATACAAACTTTCTTTTTCTTGTTTGCTGCAGGTGGCATAGTCGCTATGACTGATGAGATCTTTTAAAGAACTAGCTTCAGCTTCATTTTCTAAAGAAACCTTATAAACCTTATCGTCCGCATATTTTAATTTACTCAGTGGAAACTCATCAACAATATGGCCGTTTTTAATAATCGATAAACGGTCACACAAAGCTTCCGCTTCCGAAAAAATATGAGTGGATAAGAGTATGGTTTTACCGCGCTTTTTTTCTTCCTTAATATAATCAATAAAAATTTCTTGCATTACCGGATCCAATCCTGAGGTCGGTTCATCAAGAATCAGTACATCCGGGTCATGCATAAAAGCAACAACAATTGCTAACTTTCTTTTATTTCCAAAACTCATCCGTTTAGTATCACCCGCGGGATCAAGTTCAAAACGTTCAGTTAGGTGATTAATCAAAGTATCGTCTTTTACTTTTCTTAACTTCTTCATCATCTCAATAAACTCATAACCGGTTAACCCTTGAGGTAGAGAAATCTCTCCCGGAATATAGCCGACATACTCCAATATTTCATTATAGTGAGCAAAAGATTCAAATTTATTTATACTAGTTTTGCCGTAATCGGGTTTTGAGAATCCAATTAAATGTCTGATTGCTGTAGATTTACCGGCTCCGTTTGGTCCTAAAAAACCATAAGTTTCGCCTTTTTTTACGAAAAAACTAATATTAAAAACACCGCGGTTATAGCCATAATCTTTAGTTAAGTTTTCTACTTGAATTACATTCATAGTTCCCTCCAAGCTAATCTTTTGTTAAGTAATATAAAGTATACTTATATCCCTATCCAAACACAATACATTCTATGAGATAACAAATCCAATTTCAAATGTGATTTGAATTATTTGGTATTATTCATAATTTGGATAAATTATAATGAACTATTTTTAAAATTAACTTAAAGTAAAGACTTGAAAATAAAAAAAGGGGCAGAAAAATGCCACCTTTGTATTAATAGAAATATCAGCTTAATTAAATAAATAATTATTCTAAATTTAAAAAGCTGCGGTTAAAGCAGCATAAATGGCGCCCCGAAAGGGATTCGAACCCCTGACCAACGGTTTAGGAAACCGGTGCTCTATCCAGCTGAGCTATCGAGGCAAATAAAAACATTTAGATATCTAAATGTGCTTTTTAAAAAAATGGCGTCCTGAGAGGGATTCGAACCCCCGACCGACGGCTTAGAAGGCCGTTGCTCTATCCAGCTGAGCTATCAGGACAATCTTAGAGCATATATATTATACATTATTTTGATAGTTTTGTAAAGTCATAATTTTTATATTTTCGTATAAAAACAAAATGTTGTTAACAGATTATATTTTACTAATCAGCCTAAATATTCTTTAAATTAAAAATGCTGCCAATTAAGGAAGCATACTTAAAATCAAAAAATAAAAGTAAAACATTATATTAAATTTGCGTTAACCATTCAAATTGATTGTATCTCGCAATTGCTTCAAGATCAACATAGTCATCTAAACTTTTTAGATGTGTGTAAATTCTTTCAATGTCTTTCATTTCAAATGGGAATTTAATAAAGAAATCGGCCCCTTGAGCAAAGCATTTCTGAATGTATTTATAATTGTAATTACGGGAGGTAATTATGATTTTGAGGTGATGATTATTGGGATTAGATCTGATGATTCTTAATAAATCGAGGCCGTTGATTCTGTTTGAACCCATATCTAGCACCACAATTTTATATTTCTCATTTTTAATTTTTTGCAGCGCTAACAAAACATCACAAACTAACTCTACCTGAAATTTCTTGCTGGTAAGTTGTTCGGCTAATTCCTCACAACCTCGCCTTAAAACTATCAAAATATTATCCATTTTACCTCCTAAATAATGACCTCAATTTTATTATTATCCGCTTAAGTTTTTTTATTCTTTTGAATATAAAAGAACTTTTATTTCATATAATGAACTAGAAAGAAGGTGGAAAATGCTTGTAATATTAGACCCCGGTCATGGCGGTTGGGACCCGGGTGGCGGAACAAATGAGCTTTGGAAAGAAAAAGATTTAACTTTTAAAATTTCCCAGTATCAACACCGACGTTTTCAGGATCTTGGTATCCCGTCAAGACTTACTCGAACCGGAGATGAAACACTTACCCCGCAAGAAAGAGTCGCCAGGATCAATAGCATGTTAACTGATAACACAATTTTGATCTCTAATCATATTAATAACAGCGGCAGCAAAGGAGCCGAAGTAATCTATTCAATAAAAAATTCACCCCAGCTTGCACAAATGATAGCCGATGAAATCAGAAAAACCGGCCAAAACATCAGAAATGTATATACGAGAACCTTGGCTACGGGCGAGGATTATTATTTTATCTTACGAGATACGTTTGCGAATGAATCGGTTTTAATTGAATATGGTTTTGCTGATAATATTGACGATAAACAAAGATTATATTTTAACTGGCAAGCACTTGCGGAAGCGGTTGTTAGAGCGGTTGCTAACTACCTTGATATCCCCTACACACCACCATATTATACAATCCATGTGGTCCGGCCTGGTGAATCTCTTTATACAATTGCAAGAGATTATAATATTACCGTGGATAAATTAATCCGCGACAATGGTCTTGTTTCCGATGAGTTGATGGTCGGGCAAGAACTCTTTATTTATCTTTAATGAAAAAACTTACTTTCCCGCTCCTGCTTGCTTCCATCCTCCTCATCTCTTATTCCTTTTTTATTAATCCAGCAGCTTTTTTTAATGATATTATAAACACCCTTGAAATTTGGCTTTTCAAAGTCTATCCCTCAATCTTCACTTTTTACATCCTGGCATCAATTTTAGTTAATACAAAACTAATCAATGTATTAATTTACTTTCTCAGGCCTTTATTCAAATATCTTCGTTTTTCCGACGAAAACTCTTTACATCTCTTTATGGTTAGTATTTTCGTTGGAAATCCGACCAGCGCCTCACTCGTATGTGAGGCTTTAAAAAAAGACGAGATTACCAAAAATCAAGCTAACAACCTCTTAAAATGTTCCTCGTTTTTAAACCCTTTTTTCATTATATCCTTTTTAAGCACTCTAAAATTAAAGTATGCGTTAATTGTCATCTTTGTTCATATTTTCGCAAACTTCCTAATCGTCTTCTTTCAAAACAAGAAAAACCCTCCGAC
The DNA here is from genome assembly GCA_012841865.1 of Acholeplasmataceae bacterium. Lineage (GTDB taxonomy): Bacteria > Bacillota_I > Bacilli_A > ML615J-28 > CAG-698 > DTU067. The sequence continues at coordinate 5,388 of DUTX01000040.1, forward strand.
AGAAATCAAACCTTCAAAACTAACCTTCTCTCTTGCTGATATTCTTACCTCTGTCCAAAATGTCATCCATCTCTTGCTATTAATTTCCGGGATTATGGTCTTATGCAATATCATTCGCTTTTCACTTTTGACCGTATTAGGAAAAATAGGAATAGATTTGGAATTTATTAAAATAATCCTTGCCAGCATTGAAATTTCAATCGGTTTAAATTCAATAATTTCTTCTGGATTATCACTTTTCTTAACCCTCTTTCTTTTCAGCCTTTTTTCATCGTTTGCGGGAATATCAATCCATATGCAAGTTTATACGGTGATCAAAGAAGAAGGTTTAAGCTATAAAAACTTTCTTATTTATAGAATTATTCAAGCAGCTATTGCCGCTAGTCTTTTTATCATCCTCTGGCTATTGATATAAAAAAAGGACTCTAGTCCTTTTTTTGAAAAATGGTTAATTCACTTTTTTTATAATTATACTTTTTTACAATCCTCAAGCTTTCCGTTTCTTTTGCTTCAAAATTTTCTAGAAGATACTGACAAACTAGATAAGCACCGCTTTTAACCATCTTATTTTTCAGTAAAAAATCAATAATATCATTTAAAACTTTCATCCGAAACGGAGGATCTAAAAAGATATAGTCAAAACTTAGGCCTTCGCTTTGGAAAAGAGTTAAAGCCCGGCGGTAATCCATTTTTAAAAGCCTTACCCTATCCTCTTCTCCTAAGGCTTTTACATTCCGGCTTATAACCTGAGAGGCTTCTGGGGCCGTTTCAACTATATAACTGAACTCGCAACCGCGACTTAGGGCTTCTAAGCTTAACGCACCGCTTCCTCCAAAAAGATCGAGAATGATACCGCCTTCGAAATAGGGGCCAATGATATTAAAGACCGCTTCTTTTTTGGAGTCAAGCATCGGTCTGGTATTTAATCCTGGTAAAGTTTCCAGGCGCCTTGATTTGTTTCTCCCGGCAATTATTCTCATAAAAAACCTCAAAATATTTTTAATTTTTTTGAATAAAATTTAAATTATGTGACCATAATATAGATGCAAGCAAAAAAAGCTTGCGCGAAGAATCCCCTATTCTTCTATCATACTTCTCCTCTCCCTTTCACATATATATCAATTTCAAAAAAATAGAGTTTGTTTATCAAACTCTGTTTTTCTTTTTAAAGGATTATTCCATCATTGTCGCTTTCATCAAGTTCGCGCTCGATATAGTAATAATCATCTTTCTCACAATGATGGATATTATATACGCGGTTATCAATAATAACTTGGGGGTATTGCATGCCTCTGTCTTCAAAAGTGCGGTGATGCATAATAATTGTATTGCTGAGATTAGTTTCACCGCCAAGTTCCAAAGGTTTTAAATAAGTAACAACCCATCCGACTTGATTTTTAACTAAATAATCGCTTCTTTTGATTTTTTTGCCTGTAAAATCATAAGAATATTCTTTGTCTCCAAATTCATGTTCCCAAATCTTAAGGGCTTCTTTATAATCCATCATAGTTGAAAAACCATGTCTCCTTTCTTATCCAATATTAATTTTATCATTTTTCATTAAATAAAACAACCTTTCAAAATAGTTGTCAACCGCTTACTTAATTAGGAACGAAGATTTCCAAATGATGATGAAGGTTTTCAATCTGAACTGTTCCTTGCGGACCTTCTTCGCCATCAACTGTCCAACAAGGTTTGCCCTCAGTTTCGATTGTAAAGGAGCCGGCTCGATATAATTCAATTAGTTTTCTTTTTTTCAAGCGGTTAGGGCCAAGCAAAAACAAACGGATGATATTAAAAAGCCCTCTGCGTAATCCCTTTTTAACAATCACTATATCAAACTTTCCGTCGTTTAAATGTCCATTTTTATGAAAAGGAACGCCGGCAACACTGATGGAGTTTAAAACTAAAACTAAAGGAGTTTCGGTTTCAACAACTTGGTCAGACAATTTTAATCTGATTTTTGAAACTAAAGGGTTTAGAAAATCTTTAAACCCTCCAAAAGCATAAGCAAGTTTTCCAAAAACCTTTTTTATCTTCTGTTTCGTTCTATAACTAGAACCGGTAAATGTACCTGTTGCGACAACATACATAAAATACTGATCGTTGACCTTGCCGATATCATGATTAATCTTATGCCCTTCAATAATGATTCTTAAAGCTTTTTTTAAGTTTTTCGGAATCTTTAAATTGCGGGCAATATCATTGACGGTTCCGGAAGGAATATAACCTAGAACCGGCCGGGCAGGCTCATTTGCAACACCGCAAACGATATCGTTAAAAGTGCCGTCGCCTCCGGAAAAAATTAAAGCATCATACTTTCCGCAAGCCTCTTTCGCAACCCTAATAGTATCTTCCTGAGACTTTGTGCTATAAAGAGCTACTTCATCAAACTTATCTTCCAAAGTCTTTTTCACATATTCAAGTTTCTTTTTAATTTTACCTTTTCCACTATTGGGATTATAAACAAAAATGCACTTCATACATTTCCCCCAGTTCATTATATCCTATTTTATTAAATAAAACAACAATTACATAAAAAAAGGAGAAAGGTCCTAAATTAGGACCTTTAATATTTAGATTTTTCAATGGCTTCATTGATAAACTGGTTTTTATATAAATTATAATATTCGCCACGAAGTTTCAACAATTCTTCATGATTGCCTTGTTCAAGAATTTTACCTTCTTTGATAACTAAAATCTGATCGGCATTGATGATAGTAGAAAGACGGTGAGCGACAATGAAAGTCGTTCTTCCTTCCATTAATTTCAGCATCACCTCTTGTACAAGCTTTTCAGTTTTGGTATCAATCGAAGAGGTCGCTTCATCTAAAACCAAAATCCTAGGATCTGCAATCAAAGCTCTCGCAAAGGAGATTAATTGCCTTTGACCGACGGAGATTTTTGCTCCGCCTTCACCAACTTCGGTATTGTAGCCTTCCGGCAAATCCAAAACAAAATCATCGACACCAACGGCTTTAGCTGCAGCGATGACTTCTTCGTCGCTTGCACCTAGGCGTCCATAGCGGATGTTTTCTAAAATCGAGCCCTTAAAAAGATGGGGAGTTTGTAAGACATAGCCTAAATTATCATGGAGCCAACCAAGCGAACGTTTACGATAATCTTTGCCGTCAATTAAAATTTGTCCCGAAACCGGCTCATAAAAACGACAAATTAAATTCACAATTGTGGTTTTTCCGGATCCGGTTTCCCCAACTAAGGCAACAGAAGTTCCTTTCTTAACTTTCAAACTAAAGTTTTCCAGAATCGTTTCACCCGTTTGATATTTAAAGGTTACATCCTGGAATTCAATCTCGCCTTCAATAGTTTCCCAGTTTTCCTTTTTCGGATTAAGAATTGTACCGTATTTTTCTATTACCTCCGGCGTATCCTTAATATCAGGATCTGTTTCAATTAAGGAAAGAATTCTTTCCGCAGAAGCCTGGGCTTGTTGGAGCTCCGCTAAGATCCGCGCTACTTGCATTACCGGTTCAAAGAACTGAGTCGTATAACTTACAAAGAGGTAGAGCGTAGCAATTTCGAAGCCAAAACGGGCATAAACAATGTAGCCTCCGCCAACTCGTAAGATTAAAGCAATTCCAATAAAACTTAGCACAAGAATGCTTGGAAAAAATAGCGAGGAGTATAAAACTGCTTTAATTGAACTTTTTTTCATATCAACACAAAGGTCTTGAAAGTCTTTGTTTTGTTCCTCTTCGATGACCAAAGTTTTGGTGGTCTTATTGCCCATGATCCCTTCATTAAAGGAAGCGGTTATTTTTGAGTTAATCTTTCTGACTTTACGATAAGAATTAAGAATCTTCTTTCGAAAATACACGCTTACCAAAAACAATACAGGTAAGAGCGCTGTAATAATCAAGGCCAAGCGCCAATTAATAATATACATAACAACTAAGATTCCAAGCATTGTAAAGGAACCCCAAACCAAATCGACCAAACCCCAAGAAATTATTCCGGCAAGGCGTCTTGAATCCGAAGTTAAACGGGCCATAATCCAACCGGCAGGAGTTTTGTCATAATAAGAGAAGGGCAGCTCTTGCAATTTTCGGAAAGCTTCGCCCCTTAACTCATAGCCGATTTCAACCTCAACTTGCCCGGCGGCTCGGATAAAACCCCAGACCGTAATCAGATATCCAAGAGCAATTCCTGCATAACCAATGATAAATAAGGTTACTGTTGAAAAGTCAGGATTATCTGAAAAATAGGTACGAATGGCATAGGAGTTCATCAGAGGGTAAATAATATCCAAAACAGCCAAACCGATTACAAACAAAAGCAGAATAACTAAATGCTTCTTGCGTTTGATAACAAGTTTAATAATTTTTTTCCAAATTCCAAAACTAAATTTCTCTTTCGTATAATCGTGTTCTTCAAAACTATTCATCTTCCTCACCACCTTCTACCAACTTCACGAATTCACTTTCAAGTGCGCCTTGAATATCCCAAAGATGCTTATAAAGACCTTCCTTTTTAGCTAATTCTTCATGGGTTCCAATTTCAGAAACTCTTCCGTCTTCAAGAACTATAATCTTATCGGCTTCTTTGGCTGTCGTGATTCGATGAGTGATGATAATCGAAGTTAACATTTTATTGTTTTCTTTTAAAGCATTTCTGATCGCAAGATCAGTAGTCGTATCGACAGCGCTTAAAGAATCATCAAACAGTATTACCGGTTTATCCAAAAGCAACATTCTGGCAATCGCAATTCTTTGTTTCTGGCCGCCAGATAAAGTCACACCCTTTTCTCCGACCATTGTCTCATAACCTTTTTCAAAGCCTATAATGTCGTTATGGATTGCGGAAGTCTTCGCAACCTGATAAACTTTTTCAGGTTCGCTTTTCCGATAAGCAATCTTAATATTATCATAGACTGTTGTTGCATAGAGGAAAGGATCTTGTAAGATGATTCCGATTTTACTTCGGATCCAGCGTTTCGAAATCTTTTTCAAATCCACCCCGTTAATCCGAATGCTTCCGGATTGATAATCGAGAAGTTTAACCAATAAACTAGCAATTGTCGATTTACCGCTCCCGGTTTTCCCGATAATGGCAACAGTTTCGCCAGGGTTAATTCGAAAACTCACATCTTTAAGCAAATTGACTTCGCTGTCAGGAAAGCGGAAGGAGACATTTTCAAATTCAATTAAACCTGTAACTTCCGGTTTTTCTGCGCCATCGTTTTCGTATTCGTCGGGAATCGATAAGATTTCCTCAATTCGGTTCGCAGCAACGATTGCTTTTCCAAAGTCACCGATAATTCTTCCGAGTCCTCTGATTGGCCAAACAAGCATCCCGATATACATTAAACAAGCAATGATATCGCCCGCCGAGACTGCTTGTTCGCGGACAAGAAAAATCGCAACAGAAAAGGTTAGGACATATTGAAGCAAAGTAACAAAATCACTGAGTCCCCAATAAGCAGCCATCGAATTAATTAAATAACGATTCTCGTTCGCAAACCTGCGGCTTTCTTTTTCAAATTTATCAATTTCAAAAGACTCGTTTGCGAAAGCTTTTACAACCCTGACACCATTAACATTTTCTTGAATAACGGTTGTCATCTGCGCTTCAACCTCTTCTACAACTTCAAATTTTTTCTTTATAAATTTAAAATAGATTATGGATGAGGTTAAAGAAATGGGAACAACAGCAAAAGAAACAAGCATAATTGTTTTATTGATTAATCCCATCTGAATCGCACCGAAAACAAACGAACCGAAAATGTAAATCAGTTGAGGAAGCTGAGCGCTTAAAAAGCTTTTTATCGTATCGTTATCAGATGTACACCTTTGAATCAAATCACCGGTGTCAACATTATTATGATATGTAAATGACAAGTCTTGAATATGTTGAAACATGTTCACGCGCATGTCATAAGCAATTCCTTCGGAAAGTTTTCCTTTAATATATCCGTTAAGAAACATAAAAAATCCCCTGATGATTTGGAATAAGACGAGGCTGATTCCAACCACAACTACTGCTGTTAACTGGTCTGTGAAAGTATCATAGTAAGAAACTAAAAAAGAAGGGAGTGTTATCCTTCCTTCCGTTAAATTACTTTCAAAAACGACATCAACTATATATTTGATAAATTGGGGAACATATGAATATAATAACGGATTAAAAACCGAGAGGAATAACACCGCAATGAGTCCGGGCAAATGAGGCTTTGCCCACTTCATGAGGTTTTTAAATCCATTGTTCTTCATTTTATTTCTTCTCCTATTGATAGCATTCATCAAAATATTCAGTTAAAAGAATTGACCAATTATGGTTATAATCTTCAAAATTTTTCAGTCCACTAATAAATGGAGGAACACTTTCTGTCTCATCTTCGACCCAATAAATCAAAGTCGGTACCGACATTTCTGTACTGGAGAGAGTTTGAATTTCCAACCATTCGCTTGTAGACAAATCTAAATAACGAAGATAATAAATAGTGTCAATTCCGCGTTCTTTCGCAAGCTTGTTTGTAACATAGACAAAAGTTTCAGCTTGAGGTAATTCCCCCGAGCCAACGTAAACTTGGAAGGTTTCATTATTTTGAATTTTTTTAATTAGATTTTCAAAAGTTATCGTTTCAAAAACATGGTCATTACTCTCGATGCTGTCGTATTCTTTGTTGATTGCGGCTTTGTCTCCGCCCCACGGTATATTAAACAAAATGACCGCCACAATCGCAAGGAATGCAACCACAACTAGTATTAATGTAAATCTCTTTTCGTTTTTATTCATTTTTATCCCTCCAAATTTGTGCCTTTATCATTATAGCATATCCGCAATTCTTATGCAATATCTTAAGGTTTTTTATTATTAGATTATCAAGTTAGACAATTGATATTATAGATTAATTATTTTCAGTGCTAATATTTAGTTTTCCAAAGACGGATACTTGCAAACATCATTTCTTTAAAATAAAAACTGTGATTTTAAGCCACCACAGTTTATAAAAAATGGCGCCCCCAATAGGACTCGAACCTATGACCCCATGATTAACAGTCATGTGCTCTAACCAGCTGAGCTACGGAGGCACCTTTCAAAACCAATAATATATTAGCATAAATTTATTTGAAAAACAAGACCAAAACAACTTAAAATTTCCTAAAATATATGGATTATCCCTATAAAAAAAACGCTTTGCAGCGTGTTTGTTTCATCATGGTGACCCGTACGGGATTCGAACCCGTGAATGCATGCGTGAAAGGCTTGTGAGTTAACCGCTTCTCCAACGGGCCACGCTAATGGCGCCCCCAATAGGACTCGAACCTATGACCCCATGATTAACAGTCATGTGCTCTAACCAGCTGAGCTACGGAGGCAGAAATTAGAATAATAGAAAGAAAGCTTGGCGACTACCTACTTTCGCAGGCGAACCTACTATCCTCGGCGTTGAAATGCTTAACTTCTGTGTTCGAGATGGGAACAGGTGTATCCATTTCGCTATAGTCACCACACTCTTCTTTCAAAATTGAATAGTATTTTGTTACGCAAAGTATATTTTTTTTAAGGTTAAGTCTTCGATCTATTAGTATCAGTCAGCTCAATATGTCGCCATACTTACACACCTGACCTATCAACCTCGTCATCTACAAGGGATCTTATTTCTTTCGAAGGGAAATCTCATCTTGAGGGGGGCTTCACGCTTAGATGCTTTCAGCGTTTATCCCTTCCATACATAGCTACCCAGCTGTGGCCCTGGCAGGCCAACTGGTACACCAGCGGTATGTCCACTCCGGTCCTCTCGTACTAAGAGCAGCTCCTCTCAAATTTCCAACGCCCACGACAGATAGGGACCGAACTGTCTCACGACGTTCTGAACCCAGCTCGCGTATCGCTTTAATGGGCGAACAGCCCAACCCTTGGGACCTACTCCGGCCCCAGGATGCGATGAGCCGACATCGAGGTGCCAAACCTCCCCGTCGATGTGAACTCTTGGGGGAGATCAGCCTG
>DUTX01000041.1 GCA_012841865.1 Acholeplasmataceae bacterium
CTCAAATTTAAGATTAAATGAGAGAAAGAAAAACAAAAGCTAAGGAAATCAGACAAAACCTGATTAACCCTTAGCTTTTTCTCTTATATAGGGCTGTTAAAAAATTATTTCTTTACAGTCCCTTTTTTATCTTTACATTTATTAATATAAATTATAAAATAAAGTTAAAAATAACGGAGGCTAAATATGAACGCATTTGAAATTGAAATCATTAACCGAATTAGAGAAGCAATCACTCCCTTCTTCGATAAAATTCTAGAGTTTATTACAATATTGGGCGAACAAACCATCCTTATCTTATTGCTTCTTGTTATCTACTTTATTGTTTCCAAAAGAGAAGGCCAAATCATCGCCTTTTCCGTATTCACAACCCTTCTTCTTAACAACACTATCAAGATTTGTGCCCAAAGAGTAAGACCCTTTAATCATCCTAACCGGACGTTTGATGCTTCGCGGATGCAAACCGCCACCGGATATTCTTTTCCAAGCGGCCACACTCAAAATGCAGCCGCAACCTATACCGCCATCGGTCTTTCTTTTAAAAAGAGTTGGCTTTGGATTGTAGTAATTATTTTAATTACCTTAATCGGCTTTTCAAGGATCGGCCTCGGAGTTCACTATCCGAGCGATGTCATCGTAGGAGCGGCGCTTGGAATCGGCAGTGCTTTCTTGGGTCGTTATCTTTTCGAAAAGACCGAAAAATGCTTCAAAAAACAAACATTGCTCTATGGCATTACCGCCTTATTGTTTCTTCCTTTCGTCTTTATTTTTCTCAATAAATTTATCGGTAACCATGAAAAATTCAAAGATTTCTTTACTTCCTATGCTTTCTTCCTTGGTTATCTTGCGGCGGTGATATTAGAAAGAAAATATGTTAACTTTGATTGCAATTCTTCTCTGAAGATAAGACTTATCCGAGCAGCAATTGCTTTGGTTATTGTTATCGGAATCCAATTTGGTTTAAAATCACTTTTGCCTGACACAATCATTTTTGCAACAATTCGCTATTTTCTGCTTGCTTTTATTACTTTAGGTATCTATCCTTTGGTTGCAAAGAAATGGTTGTTTTCAAATTAAAAAGGAGCTTTTGTGCTCCTTTTTAATCCATATTACTTTTTATTTACCTAAGCAAAAGTTTGCAAACAATTCATCGACAAGCGAAAGTGAATGCACTTCGCCGAGAATTTCACTTAAATAATCCATAGCGTGATGCAAATCAATATTAATGATATCAACCGGTTGGCCCGCAATAATACTTTGATAAGCATCTGCTAAAGCTTCTTTGCTTTGCTTAAGTTTCGCAACCTGGCGCGCGTTTCCGATATAAGTAAAGTCGATTTCAGAAAGATCGCTCAATCGATAAATTTCTTTGATTTTGGCTTTCAGATTTTCAATATCTTCCTCATTAAAAGTTGACATTAAAAGATAATCTTGAAATTCATTTAAATTAATATTCGGCTCCAAATCTTGTTTATTAATGACAATGATTCTGGTTTTCGTTTCCGTTAACTTCAAGAGCTCCAAATCGACTTCATTTAAAGGCAAACTATAATCAAAGACGAGGATGACCAAATCCGCTTCCGCAATCATCTGTTTTGATTTTTCAACACCGATTTTCTCGACAACATCTTCGGTTCTCCTGACACCCGCGGTATCAATCAAATTGAGAATTACGCCGCCGATATCGACCCGCCCTTCTACAATATCCCGGGTTGTCCCGGCAATGTCGGTAACAATCGCCTTATCTTCTTGAAGCAAGGCATTAAGCAAACTGGATTTGCCGACATTCGGTCTCCCGATTATCGCAGTTGAAATCCCTTCTTTTAAGATTACGGAGGTTTCGCTTTTTTCAAGGATTTTCTCAAAGCTCGAAATCAAATTTTCCGTAACCGGTTTTAGAAATTCTGCAGTAATTTGTTCTTCGTCTTCATATTCGGGATAATCGATATTAACCTCAATTTTTAAAATCATATTTAAGATTTCTTTTCGAAAATCTTCAATCATTTTCCGGACATCACCACGGAGTCCAAAACCGGCAAGTTTCAGACTGTTGGTGGTTTTCGCTTCAATTACATCCATCACTGATTCCGCTTGGGTTAAATCAATCCTACCGTTCAAAAAGGCCCTTTTTGTAAATTCACCGGGTTCTGCCGGCCGGCAACCTTTTCTGATTAAAAGTTCTAAAACTTTGTTTGTAACAAAAATGCCTCCGTGACAATTTATTTCAACAATATCTTCTCCGGTATAACTCTTCGGGGCGCGAAAAATGCTAACAAGCACTTCGTCCAAAATTTCTTCCCCGTCATATATATGACCGTAATTGATTGTATTGGCCGGGGCTTTTAAGAGATTGACGCCTTTATAGATATCCTTCACAAACAAAATTGCATCCGGACCGCTGACTCTGACAATCGAAATCGCGCTTTTGCCGAGGGCAGTCGAAATAGCTACAATTGTATCTTCCATATTTCACCCATTAATCCAAGTAGTATATATTATACCGTTCCACACCGTTTTCAATCACAACCTCACGAATAAAAAAGATATAAACATTTTCGCTGGTTAAAATATCTGTTCCAGTTGTTGCTAAAAAGTCATAATTGACATTAACACCTCCGGCTTCTATCGCTCTGCTTACAATATCGGTACAATAAAAAGCGTTGGCGCGATTGAAGAGAAAACTAAAATTATAGGGATAATCTATTTTGGAGCGCGCATATTCCACCATTTTATCCCGTTGTTTCGAAGTTGTGTTTTTTACTCGGAGTCCGATTATTACCGGTGAAGAATAGTCCTTGCCATAAGCTTCTTCCGAAGTAATCCAGTCATTTCTATTCTCCTGAACCTTATTGTTCTCCCAAACACTGTTCCCGATTGTCTCGATTAAATAAGAACCATCCTCGGTACTGTTTATGCTGGTGTGCCCAAGATATAAGTATTTCGCAAAAGGGGCGACCAATTCCCGTAAAATCTGATAATCTCTTAAAGGATTGCGGTTGCTCGTGATAATATCAGCTTTGGCACCGATAATCCTGGTATCAAAATCAAAAATGTTTCTAGATGTGTCTTCGCCTTCCCGGGCAGGAACGCGATAATAATATGTATTTATGATTTTGTCATCTTTAACCGGCTCACCAACTGCTCGCGCTTTAAAATCTTCGATTCTTCCTTGAACAACAAAATGTTCAAAAGCGCCATTAATCAAGAATATAAAGAAACATATCAAGATTATTAGCAAAAGCCGGTTTAGTATTTTTATTGTCTTCTTTAGTATTTTCATAGCCATCACTCTTTAATATTATAACATATTCCGATTGATTTGTCTTTTTTTCTGAAGAATTTAACTTATATCTTTATTATTATGTAACCCTGTGATATAATGTAATCAAATATTAGGAGGTAGTAAATGACTGATTTCCATTTCCAAGAGATGCAAACTTTTGCATCTCAAAACTTCAACCTAAACAAAATCTCCCCAGAATTTATCCGCGATTTCGTTTTTAATTCATTATCTTTTGAAAAAGATTTTATTAGTGCCGAAGCTGTCGAAGCAGTGCTTCAAGGCCAAACAGAAAATTCAGAGGACAACAAAATCTGCTTAATAGAAAATTATATCAACGCTTTTTGGTTTATCGTTGATTTAGTAAAAAACAATACCTTATTCGATGAAAATAAACTTAAAGATTTACATGAGGTTTTAATGGACGGGTTAGCCATCGGCGGCCTCTATCGCAATGTTGATATTTCAATCAAGGGATCAAACCATACTCCGCCGAGTCACCTGAAAGTCTATGACCGCATGAAGAAATATTTTGAAGTTTTAAATACTCCCACTCAAAATCTTCTCGAAAAAATTGCCTACAGCCATGTTCAGCTTGCTAAGATTCATCCCTTCCTTGACGGAAATGGACGCTGCGCCCGTTTAGTGTTAAATTATCAGCTGCTGAAACATGGTTTAGCGCCGATTATTATTCCCTATAAAGAACGACATCGTTATTTTGAAACCTTAGAAGCCTTTAAAGTAAAAAAGGATATCAAGCCTTTTATCGAATATTTGCTTGAAAAAGAAAAAGAAGCCCTCGGAATCTAGTTCCAGGGTTTTTTCTTTTTATCATTGAAAATGAAGGCGTGTAGTGTTAAAATGGGAAAATGAGGTGATATTATATGTTTGGTAAAAGAAGCGACGGCAAGAAAATTAAAACAATTGATCCCTATTTCAAATTAATTCCTCATATTATGTTCGAACGCCATGATGCATCAAATTCGATGAATCTCAAGGTGAATTGTGAAACGCTTGATTCCTATATAGCAAAGAAAAGAAAGGAAAAAATTAGCATTAATTATATGCATATCGTTATTGCGAGTATTGTGCGCATTTTTGCTTTAAAACCGCAACTTAACCGTTTTGTGATGAACGGAAGATTATACAAACGCAATAAAATCTATGTTTCTTTTTCTGTAAAGAGAAGATTGAAAGAAGAAGCAGAAGAAACAGCTATTAAACTTGAATTTGAAGGAACCGAGAATATTTTTGAAATTAAAGAGATGGTTGATGAAAGCATTCGTTCCGTTTGTTTAAAGCATGAAGATAATTCTGCGGATAAAACCGCAAAAGTTTTTTCGTTTATGCCGAATTTTTTGTTGAAGTATAGTGTTAGATTCTGTAAATTTCTTGATCGGCACAACCTGCTTCCAAAATCGATCATTAAAGCCAGCCCTTTTCATACTTCTTGTTTCCTGACAAATTTAAAATCAATTCATATGAATTATATTTATCATCATCTATATAATTTCGGAACAACGGGAATGTTTGTCAGTATGGGAAAAGAAGCACTGGAGCCGAATGTTAACGAAGAAGGGGAAATCGTTCCCGCAAAAATTATGAATATGGGGATTGTTGCTGATGAAAGACTTTGTGATGGATTTTATCATGCCAATTCTTTAAGACTATTTAAAAAAATTGTCGAAAATCCTGAGGTTTTGGAAGAAAAACTTGAAAAGATTAATCAGGATATAGATTAAAAGAGCGCAAATGTGCGCTCTTTATTTTATGCTTTTTCTTTTTGGTTCGATTACCAAACAACGGTTCGGTTCATCTCCGACCGAATAAGTAGTAACATCTTTCCAGGAAGCCAGTTTGTTGTGAATAATTTTTCTTTCGTAGGCATTTAAATGATCCAATTGAATTTTATGTTTGCTTCTGGCAACTTGTTTTCCGTATTTTACTGCCATGTTTTCTAAATTTTTTTCACGCCGGTCTTTATAGCCACCAACATCAACCGAAACTGTTTTTAAATTTTCACCTTGATAATAATTGTTAACGACCATACCAACAAGAATTTGCAGGGCTATTAAGTTTCTGGCGTTCTTACCAATAAGATTGCCATTGAAATCTCCAGCTTCGATATTATACTTTACATATTTGCCGCGAACTTTCTTTTCAACGAAGCCTTGTACACCATTGTTTTCAAGTAGGGTCTGAATATATTCTTTTCCTTTTGTAGCTCCGTCAACGTTCAAGACAGCTTCGACTTCAATTTTACTGCCGATCCCTAAAAATCCCTTTTTCTCATTAACAATTGTAAAGGTTAAATCAGATTCTTTAACACCGAAGTCGGCAACGGCTAACTTTTTAGCTTCCTCCAGGGTTTTCGCTTCGTATAATTTTCTCTGCATTCTAAACTCCTTATTTAATCCTTGTTTTTAATACTTCCATCCGTTTTTTATTGGTTTTCGCCGATATTTCAGCCTGAAGCGTTGAATAAATGTTTCCGACGAGCCAATACAAACCAAGCGCAGCCGTACTTGAATAGACAAATAGAACCATCATAGCCGTCATACCATACATCATAATTTTCATAGTCATTTCTGTTTGTTTTTGAACATCAGTTTGTTGTGGCTGACGATAACTCGGGATATTCGCTTGGGCTTCGGCCTTTGCTCTTTTTTGTCTTCTGGTAGCTAGAATCTGGCTGAATATCTGGGTGATACCGACCAAAGCAGCTAGAACAATGATCCCCCAGGTTTGAAATTGAGTAACTGGTTCATCCAAGCGGCTTCTAAACAGGTCGATGCCTAAGAAGTTTCCATTCAAGAAAGAAAAATCTAGTTTATATTGAGGGTTACGTGTTACCGGAACTCTTTGCAAGGTTTGGTAAAAAGCAATGAATATCGGGAATTGAATAAACGGTAATAAACACCCGCCCAATCCGACGCCGTACTTTTTATAAAGCTGCATTAATTCCATTTGCTTTCTCTGTTGGCTTTCCGGGTCTGTCTTGCCTTCATATTTGGCTTCAATTTTAGCTTGATCAGGGCCCATTAATTGCATTTTTAAAGACATGTCATTCGTTTTCGCATATATCGGCCAAGCCAAAGTTCTGACGATAATGGTCGCTACAATAATGACCAAACCATAATAACCGAAGCCGACAGTCTTTCCGATTCCCCACATCAAAGCCGCAATCGGCCACACCAGGATATCGATAATACCGTTCCATCCGGAAATAGGTTTGTATTCTTGGACTCCGCCGCGACAACTTGTAAGTAAAAACAGACCAATAATAGCAAACGCGACTATAAGGTATTTTTTTTTCTGCGTTTTCATGATATCTCCTTCTTAACTTTGTTTATCAAGTACAAAATTTGTTCTTTCTTCCGAGCAAAGCTCAAGTCCACCGCCGTCGGTTTAATCACAACCAACATATGTGCGCCGCCGATTCTAGGTATTATCGGCCGCAAAATTTCTCTCATTACCCTTTTTTCGTAATTTCTTTGAACAGCGGTTTTAATTTTTCTTGAAGGTGAAATAGCAACTTTAAAATCTGCGGCTTTTTGAAAATAGATTGCATAAAATCTATTGCCTACACTTTTTTTTGCTTTAACTATTTTTTCGATTTCGCGATTGTCTTTTAAACTGTACTTACGGTTCATACTCTCACCTTCTTCAGTTAATACAAAAAGGACCACAGTAAAATGAGCGGTGACTTGCTGGTGGTCCGGGTTGTTTTCTTAAGCGCTTAATCTAATTCTGCCTCTTCGACGCCGACGTGAAATAACTCTTCTGCCGCCGACAGTAGCCATACGCGCTCTAAAGCCATGAACTTTTTTGCGCTTATGTTTATTTGGCTGATATGTTCTCTTAGTTTTCATCTTAATACCTCCTATATTAAACCGTTTTTATATTATAATATAGTCGGCCCGACAAGTCAAGGGAAACATTCAATCGTCCGTACTATATTAATATTCCTGTTATTTATTATTTTTATACTTGCAGTTCTTATTGAGAAAGCAAATCAGCAAGCTTTTCCTTATAATATATAGTAGTGATTTTGCCGTCTGCATCTATGTACTCAGCTTTCGCATAAATATACTCAACATTCAAATACTTGTGAATTGTAGAAGCGTAGTTGGGGTTAAATTTTTCCTTAGAGTTATAATTATATATACCAATAAAAGGATAAATTACTCCATCTTCTGTTACCAACCAAGATTGCATGTTAATATGATAGTCGCTTTCTTTATCCTTTGGATCGAGCGTAACATAACCGTCGTGCTTATCATCGCCAGCTCGGATTCGAAAGGAAATCTCCAGGTATTCGTTTTCCGCTTCCGAAAACTTTTTGCTTTTCATTTCTTTTTTATTAAGATTCAGAACTTCTTCGGAAACTTTTAAGGTTTTAAAAACTTCTTCATCATTTAAAACCTGATTATAAATAATTTTAATGAAATACTTTTTAAACCCTTCGCTTTTAACGCCTGTATTTAAATAATGGTGATTTAACGGTATCGCCTTGAGATAGTCTTTCGATTCATAAAAAAATTGCATTGTTTCATTAACATCAAGGCCGCTTACTGCCAGCCGGTATTTGGTCGGTTTATTTGCGCTTACTGGCTTAATATAGCCATAGAAAGAATAACTGAGTTCAATCTTTTCCTCATCATCGCTAGCTTTTGCTGGTGTTGTTCTAACAAAAAGAAACGGATTTATATCCTCGTTGTATTCACCGGCGGGATAATCAAGTACAACCCGATAATTAATCTTGGGCAAAGCGAGTGCAATAGTTACTGCCAAAATTAAAGTATAAAGTGCAATTATTAAAAAGTATGTTGTTAAGTTGAGTTTTTCGGGAAACCTAAAAAAATTAAATCCGGTTTGCTCTTTCTTCTTCATGGTTACAACACTTCCCTTCTTCTCCAAAACATGCTACCTAGTATTTTAACACAATATTTATGATTTTAAAAGTTTTTTATTTCATTCCTAGCAATTTTAATTAAATATGTTAATATTAATATAGAAAGAGCGATTATTTATGCACATATTAAAAGGTGCAAAAAATGTTGAAATTTATCAACAACTTGTCCACAGGTTTTCCCTGTGGAAATGTTGAAAAGTCGAGAATGTGGATTTTTTTCTATTTTACTATTTATTATTTTTGAATTTTATGGTATTATTAAAAGGTAAGTTGTTAAGGAGGAGAACATGGATCCCAGTTTGACCCTTTGGAAAAAAACACTGGACATATTGAAAGAAGATATGGATGAAGCTGATTTTGCAGTGCTTTTTTCTGAAGTTAACGAAGTTTACAAAGTCGAATCAAATTATATCTATTTGATTGTTCCTAATGCCTTAACAAAATTTCGAATTGAAAAATTTTATATCAATCGGTTAAATGAAATTCTTTCGACCTTAACCGATTCTCTGGTTAAATTCAAGTTTATTTTAGAGGATGATTTACACGAAGCGGATAAACCGCTGATAACTAAGAAAAACTCACTGTACAAACGTCCTTTAAAAGCTGAATATACTTTCAGCAACTTCGAAACCGGAGAAAGCAATCGTTTTGCCTTTATTTCTGCTATGAAAGTAGCGGAGTCCCCAGAATCCTTATATAACCCTTTATATATCTTCGGGGATGTCGGTCTTGGAAAAACCCATCTAATGATGGCCATCGGGCACTACATTCTTGATAATAAAATCGACACTAATGTCGTTTATACTTCTGCTCAAGAATTTACCGAAGATTATTTTCTTGCCATTTCTACAAAAAAAGGCAAGGAAAACATCCAAGAATTTTATCATAAATACCGTGATGCTGATGTGCTGCTGGTGGATGATATACAATTTTTAGAAGGCAAGCAATCGACACAGGAAGAGTTTTTCAAAGTCTTTGAATACCTTCATGGTTTGAACAAACAAATCGTCATCACTTCCGATCGCTCCGCAAATGAACTTAAAAATATGATGGCCAGATTGAAATCACGTTTCAATTGGGGGCTTTCGGTAGATATAAAAGCACCTGATAAAGCTTTGAGGGTTAAAATATTAAAGCGTAAACTTTCTTATTTGATCGAAAATCCCAAAGAAGTGCCTCATGAAGTCTTAGATCTGATAGCTGATATCTTTACTAAGAATGCCCGGGACTTGGAAGGAGGTTTAAGACGTTATGTTACTTACTGCGTCTCATTGAATCTTCCTTTCACTTTAGAAAATGTCTATATTGCCTTAGATAGCCTGATTCCGGAAAAAGAAGAAAAGCACTTGAATGTAAAGAATTATGAGAATGTAAAACAAGAGGTGTCTGCCTATTTCAAGGTGTCGATTGCGGATTTGGAATCCCCAAGCCGCAAACAACAAATCACCTATGCCAGGCAAATGGCCATGTTCATAATAAAAGAACTCTACGGTCCACCTTTAAAAGCAATCGGAGAATTATTCGGGAATCGCGATCATGCAACCGTCTCGCATTCTTGTGACAAAATTACGAATTTATTGAAAACAAATCCGCTTGTAAAAGGGGATTACGATTTATTGATGAAAAAAATCAAATAATTGGAGTTTTCCACTTTTCCACAATGTATATAATAATAATTATATATAAA
>DUTX01000042.1 GCA_012841865.1 Acholeplasmataceae bacterium
CAAATTATTTGCGTAATATTTCAAAAATTGATAATATTAAACGTAAAAAACTGTAGGAGTAATTTACATGGAAAATTGGAAGAAAAAAGTAGCTGTCTTTTTAATCAGTCAAACCGTGTCACTGCTCGGTTCAATGCTTGTAGGGTATACCATCATGTGGTATATTACAATCGGCACCCAATCTGCTGTAATGATGACTGTTTATGTGCTATGTACTTTTATTCCGTCTATCATCATGTCGCCGTTTGCGGGGGTATGGGCGGATAGGTTAAACCGAAAAATTCTCATGATTACCGCCGACCTGACGATTGCTTTTGTTACATTTGTCATCGCCGTTTTGTTTTTCTTCGATATCAAAGATATGTGGATTATCTTTGTGATAACGGTCATCAGATCAATCGGCCAAACCGTTCACCAGCCGGCCGTATCCTCCGTCTACCCGCAAATCGTTCCCAAAGAATCGCTTGTCAAAGTGCAGGGAATATCCCAAGGGATCAGTTCGGCCTCGATGGTTCTATTGCCCCTTCTTGCCGGATTGTTGTTTGCCATCGTTCCGATTGAATATATCTTCATGATAGATGTTGTCACCGCGGTTATCGCAGTATATATTCTGTTACGCTTTGTCAAACTACCTAAACATCAGGCCGAAGAAAAGAAAGAAGAAATCAGATATTTTGACGACATCAAAAACGGCTTAAAATATGTCGCTTCCCATTATCTAATTTTTCGAATCATTGTGTTCGGTTTCCTGTTTATGATGTTGGTTGCGGCTCCG
Organism: Acholeplasmataceae bacterium; assembly: GCA_012841865.1. Taxonomy (GTDB): domain Bacteria; phylum Bacillota_I; class Bacilli_A; order ML615J-28; family CAG-698; genus DTU067. Next base: position 776 of record DUTX01000042.1, read on the forward strand.
TCCTTTCTTACTTATTTGCAAGTGGCAAGAGTATTCGGACCGGAAGCCTGGCGCCTTTCCCTTCTTGAAGCTTTCTTCGGAGTCGGAATGTTAGTCGGTTCAATCCTAATCACCGCCTGGGGCGGTTTCCGAAATAAATTGGTGACATTTTTCCTTGCTTATATTGCCATCGGTTTGGGAGTCGTAGGACTCGGAATACCGTTTAACTTTTATTTCTATCTCGCAGTATGGTTAATTGTAGGATTGTTCATTTCCATAAGCAATCCGATATTGGTCGGACTCATTCAGGAAAAAGTCGAACCGGAATATATCGGAAGAGTATTCTCGGTATTTGGTCTTATGAACACCATAAGCCTTCCGCTTGGAATGTTGGTCTTCGGACCGTTATCCGATATTGTCGATATCTCGCTCATGATACTTTTGAGCGGTATCGGAATGGCAGTGCTTGCCATAATTCCGCTTTTCAACAAGAAACTGTTAAAAGAAGGAATATAAATGATTTCTCAAAAAGGATCCACAAGGGTCCTTTTTTTGCGGATTTATTAAGTTTCTGTAAAAAGTAGATTTAATAAATCAAAGATGTTATAATTATTTTTGTAAAAAAAGTCAGGTGATGAACATGAAAAAAGTTATTGTAATAGGTTGCCCGGGGAGCGGAAAAAGCACTTTTTCCATTGCCCTTCATAATAAAACCGGACTTCCTCTTTATCACCTTGACATGATTAATTGGAATCCCGATAAAACCACAGTGCCAAAAGAAGTATTTCTCGAAAGGTTAACGTCAATTCTTCAAAAGGACGAATGGATTATTGACGGCAACTACGGTTCAACCATGGAGATGCGTTTAAAGGAATGCGATACGGTCTTTTTCTTGGATTATCCTGTGGAAGTATGTTTGGAAGGCCTTGCTTCAAGAAAAGGAAAAACCAGGCCAGATATGCCATGGATTGAAAGAACCGATGAAACAGATTGGGAATTCCTGGCTTTTGTAAAAAACTACAATTCCGAAAGCAGACCAAAAGTTTTGCATCTGCTTGACAAGTATGCAGGTAAAGAGGTATATTTTTTTAAAAGCAGAAGCGAAGTCGATGAGTTTTTAAAAAGATTATAGAAGGGGTTATGAAAGATTTTAACGCAATGCGTGCAATGAGTAAAAGCGAGCTCGAAAAAGCTTTAAGAGAATTGAAATAATCCAAACCGGAAGAATCTTACGACGAAGCATCAATAACCTGCTACTTGATCAGACCGCGTAATATTTGCAAAACACTGTTCTTTAGATGTTCCAAACGCAAAGGGTACGGTATACTAACATATTATGCTTATTCCAACGAAAAGAACATCATTTCCAAATACAAAGAAATTGCGATTGAGTTTGAAAAGCTCGGATATAAAGCCAAAGTAAGGTACTATTGCGATTCTTGCGTAGAAGAGTCAAACGGTAAACTGAGTACCCTTATGTTCTTATTTTAAGCCGAAGGAAAGGATGATTATATATATACCGAATTGTATCCTTCCGGGTGGAAGGGGATTGTATAATAAGGAATATTTGCTTTAGATTGACGAGATTAACGAAATGTTGGATATTGCCGAAGAAGTTTTAAGGCAAGCCGGCCGCCTCGGACATATCGGAACAGAGATTCCGTATTGCATAATTAAAAACCCCGAAAAATATAAGCATTTATTTATAAGCAATAAATGGGCTGCCGGCAAAGAAATGATTGTGGTCGACCCGAGCGGGTATATAAAGGTTTGCAATCATTCTCCCGTAAGACTAATCAAATACAATGAATTAAGCAAATTAAAGGACCACCCTTATGGGCAAAATTTTTGAAATAACAACTATATCCCCAAAATGTGCGAAGGAGGCAAACATTTAAATGTTTGCCACGGAGGTTGCAGAGAAGCTGCCAATGTTTTTTACGGCAACATCAATGACAATGATCCGTGTTTTGAAAAAGAATAAACAAAAAATTTTATTTTATGAAAAAATAAACGGAGGAACAAATGAATTTCAAATTTTATCAGTTATACCGCTCCCTGAAAGAAGTAGCAGGAATTGATGTTGCAAACAAGATATTTCCCGAATATAACTCTTTGCCCGATAAAATGAGTGCCGAGGAACAGGCGAAGTTTGCGAAAGTTTTGATGGAACGCTTGGACAAAGAATTGGACAAAGAAACCGTACTTGAAATCAGGATGAAACATCCTTGCGGGATACCAAAGGAATATAAAACAAAAATGTCGGAAATCAAAGAAAAGCACAGCGAAGCAGAAGAAAGGCTAACAGAATTTTCAAAATACCTGGGCGGAAGGTGCGAAAAATTAACCGATAGCGAATATATCTTTATCTGGGGATTAACTGATTGCGTTTGCTGAATGTTCAGAAAACTAAAAAACTACGAACCGGTTTCGCCGACATGGTGCCAATGTTGCAACGGCCACAACAAAATGCTGATGGACTTTTTGTTTGAAAAAGACACAAAATCGGAACTGATTGAAGGTATATGCAGCGGTGGAAAAGTATGTTCATTTAAAATAACAATCTGAAAAAGGAGCACAAAATGGAAAAGTTTGTCAAAGAATTATTTACCGAAGAGATACTCAAAAAAACAGCCTCCCTTTACGGATTAACAAAAGAAGAGTTGAAACCCGTTGGCGGTTTCGAAAACTACATATACGGTTTTGACAAAGAGGAAAAATCATATATCGCTAGAATTTCCCACAGTTCGCACCGGACAATTGACGAAGTAAAGTCAGAAATGGATTTTTTGTATTATTTGGCCAGAAACGGGGCCAATGTTTCAATGCCGATATATACATTACGCAATCAATTAGTCGAACAGATTGATTGCCGCGACGGTTCCTATTTCATAGTGTGTGCCTTTACTAAAGCAGAAGGCGAAGCGCCTTCTAGGCAAAGCGCAACCGATAAGCTCTATTACAATTACGGAAAAACTATCGGCATGTTTCATCGTTTGACCAAAGACTACAAAGAATCGGAAGGAATAAAAAGACGCTTCACCTGGGATGAGGATTTAATTATCAAAAATGCTCATAGGTATTTACCTAAAGAAGACGAAATAATTTTGAAACGCCTTAATGAAGTGGTGGCGTCAATCAAGGAAATAGAAACCCACAAAGACAATTTTGGATTGATTCATACCGACGTTCATTTCGGAAATTTCTTTGTTAAAGACGACCAACTTACGGTTTTTGATTTTGACGATTGCGCTTATCACTATTTTGCTAGCGATATCGCGATTGCTTTATATTACCTTATCTATATGGTAAAAGCAGAAGAACAGTACGATTTAGCCAATCGCTTAATGGCCAACTTCATGAAAGGTTATCTTGAAGAAAACAATTTGCCCAAAAAAGATTATCTTACAATTCCGTTTTTTCTGAAACTCAGAGAACTGATTCTTTATATTGTAATTCATCGGACATTGAACGTTAAAGAAAACCGCTTTGCCCAGGTTTTCATCAACAGGTATCGCGACAGAATCATCAATAATATTCCGTTAATTGATTTAGACTTTGAAAAATACTATATCTGAAAGGTGGTTTTTTAGTCCATTTCCAACTTTTTGAAAAACGAGGTGGTTGTTTTGGAATTAAGAGGAGTCAATGAATTTGATCGGTTAATTTTGAAATACAACGATAAAACGCAACAGTGGGAAGATATCACCAATTAAGTTATTTATTTGAATGATTATGGCAAAACGTGGAATGTTGTATTTCTTGGGGATAGCGGAAAAATCTATCATATCAGTTTTTTTAACCTGAAAATATTAACGAATCCCCAAAAGATAGACACAAAAGACTGTAATATATATTGACGAAAGATATGCAAAGGGCTTGAAACTGATCCAGAAATTTGATCACTTCGGTTATAAATTGTATTTTTATTCCGACGAAACATTATTCGTTAAAAAAATAACGAAAAGTCAGGAGAGAATCGATATATACACATCAAAAAGCGGAAATGCCGTTTTTGATTACTATAAATTGCTTGCGCAATATGCCGGGGAAATATCAAACGACGAGTTGAGCATCGAACGTCTTTAGTATTCCTTATGGAGTTGAAGCAACGGCAATCTTCGGAGCCTTCGTTGTTGGAGAGTGAAGTTCGAACAGTGCTTGGCGGAAAAGTTTGAGTTGTTCTTCATCCAAGCGTCTCAGTAGACACAAAAAAACAAAAAGGAGCCCCTTAAGCTTTCGGTTTTTAAGCCGAAAGTTGAGTAAGTCTCCTTTTTTTATTGCAAAAAATTACCAATAACACTGCCAAAAAAAAAAAATGTTATAATAATGAAATTACCGAAAAGATTGTGATATAATTTTTTTGATTATGGCAATTTCCTCTTAATAAAGAAGAAAAAACAGAATATATAATGAAACGAAAAATTACTTCAAGAAAGGTGATTAGTTTGCAAAAGATAGAGCGAATGAGATATTTTAAGTATTCCTTGCTAATCATAACGGTTTTATTTCTTTTAATCACAACCACTGTTTCCGCATTCCTCACATCTTCCGGTTCTATCGAAGACAACCAGATTATCGGGGAAGTCGTGGTGGATATCGAAGCATATTACCAAAGAGGTTCTGAAAGACTTGATATCGATTTGGAAAGCGCAGAAGGCGGGGTAATCGAGCTCAATATCTCCAATCCCGACCAACTTGCCCACTTCAACAACTTTCGGGTAAACATCAAAATATACAGCAGCGTCTATACTTATTTTCGCGTCCAAGTTGTCGAACAATTCACCTTGACATATATAACCGGAAATCAAAAAACAGTGGTTGCGGTGGCGAAAGAAGGATTCGCGAAATTCAATTATAGCGAAGACTTCAAGGATAACCGGATTCAGGACGGTTATTTCTACTACATGAATAAAGTGAAACGAATTGACGAAAATGTTCCGACCGTGATTGAATTCATTGGTCAGTTGCCTGTTGAAGACTATCATCCGATCTATGAAAACAAATATACGCTTCGCATCGGGTTTGTGATTGATGCGGTTCAATATTTGGATGGACCTCAAAAAAACTGGGGCCTTGCAAATCCTCCATGGGGTGGTGAGTGGTAAAATGCTAAATACAAAACAAATCGTAAAAAAAGGCTTTTTGATTCTGATATTATGTTTGTTATTGGTGCTAGCTATATCGCCGCTTAAATTTCCAAAAAACAAAAGCGGAGCCAATGATTTCATCGATTCCCATGTGAAAATATTAAGCAATAATTTTTTCACGCCGGTTTTAGCGGAACCGACCACAAATCTTCATCAAGTCAAGCAATATGTTCCGATGACCGACATATATAACCTCATCAAAACGCGTCGCAGCGAATTGAGCGAAAACGCAACAGATCAAGATAAATTATTAAAGGATTTAGAAATCGTAAGCGATATTGATGAATTACTAAATATCGAAAATCCGGATACGGCAGGACAACAAAGAAAGATTGTTTCTATTTCTAGCGCTTTAGAATTATATTATTTCGGGAATGCCCAATCGATAAATTTTGAAAACGTGGGCGGAACCAATACTTATATTTTCGAAAATACGATTTCCAAAATACTTTCTCTTGATTATGAGTTGCTTGACGACATCGATTATTCGACCTTAAAGGCTCAAAAATTTGTTCCGATCGGAACCGAAATTTTAATCCAGGAGGGTTCGATTTATAAAGACATTGATTTTGTCTTTAACGGTACCTTTAACGGAAACGGCTTTGAAATTTCCAATCTGGTTTTGGCGGAATATGTATACTTAAGAACAACTTTCGAAGACTCAACCGGAGGAACAACCGCTTCGATAATTGTTTCCATACTAAAAAATTACGCCATGTTTGCAAGAATCGGCGAAAACGGTGTGGTTAAAAACTTTATCTTAAGAAACCCTAGTTTTGTAATGAATGCTCCCGATGATACTTTTGACGTTTTTAAATTCTCATACCTCGTCGGTGAAAACAAAGGTTTGATTTATAATGTAGGCGTAATCGACCAACGTGTCAATACCCAAAATCAAGATACATCGGGAATGATTTTCACGCTTGAAACACCGACCACTAAAATGGCAACCGCCGGTGGATTTGTTCACACCAATATCGGAACAATCAAAAACTGTTATTTTGTCAGCAGAAACATCATAGTTCCGTCTTCGATGTATCGTTTTTCCAACGTAATGCCGTTTGTTTATGCCAACAGAGTCGTTGAGCAAGAAATGATTAACGGCGAAGTACAAGAAGTGGTTTTCAAAGGAACAATTGAAGGGTGCGCTTTTGAAAGCGGAACAAATTACCCTGCCGTAAAACTGCCTGACGGATATGTTGAAATGGTTACCAGTTATACCAAAACGCAACTTGAAAGCGGAAAATTAAGCGAAAGCAGTATTGAAGAAGATATTTTAATCAATGACGGGGAAATCAACGACACCTTAAAGTGGAACTTCTACAAAGATGACGGATATCCGCTTTTAATCGGTTTAACCTACGATTCTTCGGAAAATGCTTATCTTATCGAAAGCGATTTGGAATTTATTTTCTTCTCCAAGTTAATCAACCTGGAAACCGAAAAATACGGCAAACGCTTATACAATCACACTTATATTTTAAATAAAAATATCAATATGGTTAATTTTCCAAACTTTAAGATTCCGAGAAAAGAATTCAACGGCGTCTTAAAGGGAGGAAACAGAGATTTGACTCCCGATAGTTCAACCAACAACAACCGTTACTTATATAACCTGAAAATAAAAACCCCGTTTATTGCCGGAAACAAATATTACTTAGGATTATTCTCCACTTTGACCGGTACCGTTCAAAATATCAATTTCTACAACAATATAATTGAAGTAACCAACAGCAGTGAACATTACGGTAAAACTTTCTATGTCGGTGGGATTGCAGCAGAACTTCGGGGCGGAATCATTAAGAATATCGTAAGCAATTCTACCGTGCTGCTTGGAAACGATACCATCGGTTTGACCTATGCCGGAGGAATCGTTGGAATTGCTTCGGGAAAGTTATCTTATGTTCATAGTATCGGAACCATAAACGGTGGGTTGCACGATTTTAATTATAAAGCCGTCAATGCCCAATTTTATGTTGGTGGTTTGGTAGGTACCAATCAAGGAAGTTTGACAATTGAGTTCTCGCAAAACCGTGGGTATGTTACTGGTGTCGGTTCGGTTAATAATAATTATCTTTCTCCGGATACCGTAAAAACTTATACCGGCGGTATTATCGGTGAAATCAATAATATAAATCCATCGACCGCACCAATTGCAAATACAAACAAACTGATATATCTGAACAACAAAGGAATGGTCGATGCAAACCGGTTTGAAGGCGTCCCGGACACCGAAACAACTGATGAAATTCTTGTTCATCAATTTGTCGGGGGAATTTTCGGCAGCGTAAAGGGATATGGTTTTAAACTCAATAATGGTACCGAAGTCCATAACGGCAATTTTGTCAATGAAGGTTTGATTAAAGGCAACCTAATAAACGGCTTAACATATATATTTGCAGCCGGAATCGGTGTTGCAAACACTACCGAAGAACTTGCAAAAATATCATACATGTCCAATCAAAACGGTTTTGATATCACCGGTTTCAATTACCAAACCCATAATAATAACATTTATTATGCTTCCACCGTTGTTGACAACAGTACGACCGGAATAGAATTGAGCAGAGCATATAATACCCAAAGTTATGTTTTTGATTTCGATTTTTTTGATTCTATGCAAGGTTTTTCAAACCCGGATGTAATCACATTAGCGCCATTTTTTACATCGGTAAAAGATGCTCCGGCTAAACTTCTTTATGTGGATAATACCGGTAATTTAACCGTGGGAACAGAAACATCCGAAATTACCATAAATGCTCAATTAAGAATATCCAATATCACTCAAGCAACAAAAGTTGATTACGAAAATATCATCAATTCCGGCGATATAAAATTATCTAACTTTGGCAGTACCGGAGGAGATATTTTTGTCGCGGGTATAACTTGGATATTGTCTTACGTGAATGGGCCTCACACAATGACCAATGTCGTTAATGACGGTAACATTTATACTTACAATATTACAAGCGATACGGTAATCAGTTCTGTTTACGGAACCAGATATTCACATGAAGGGTACGAAGGTCGGTATGGACAAATAAATAATTTGTTTGTGTCCGGATTAGTCAATCTGAATGTCGGCGAAATCAGAAACGTATTCAATTACGGAAATATTTCCAGTGATTTGGAAGAAACAGAAGCACTTCAAGAATCCATAACCGGAACCGCCAATTCTTATATCGGAGGAATAACCACAATCAATTACAATTTAATTCAAGACGCCGCAAACAGCGGAAACCTGATTTATTACAATTCCAATACCACTTCAAGTTCTAATTTTGCGGGAACAATTAAAACAAGCCCGAATACTGAAACTAACTCTTCTATTCACGGAGGAATAGTAATAAACTTTGAAGGCGGATTGGTTTTGGGTGGAATTTCTGCAGCACTTGGAAACATCGATGCAACTATTTTAACAGGATATAAGCAAGGGTTTACAAACGGCACTGCAAAAATTACCGATACAATAAATTCAGGAAATATTTTCGGTAGAGCAAAAGAATATGTTCGAAGCGGCGGTGTTTTGGGTATTGCGCTATCAGCGGAACTGGCCGCGGGAACTTTTGAAAACCTCAGCGATACAAATGCTATCCAAAACGGACCATATTGTAAAGGGATTGTCGGTGCAAGCGATCCGATTGGCCAAAGCGAATTGTCCAACGGTTTAAATTACGGAAATGTTTTTGCAATCACTCAATCGATTGGTCAATTTCTAGGGGATCCGGGTACCGGAGATGATGCAAGGTATGCAAACTATGACCGACCAGGCACTTTTGCTTCCGCCGGAGGCGTTGTAGGTTACGGTCTTACCAAAATGGTTCGAATGATTAATCACGGAACAATTGTTTCAACTGATGTTGCAGGGGGAGTAATAGGAGCAACATACATTATCGGTAGACCAAATAATGTAACTAATTCCGTGATAACTACTGTTGATATAAATACAGCAGTTCATTATGGAAGAGTAAAAGCAGCTAAACAAGCAAATTTCGGTAGTATCATATATGATGAAAATATCAATTTTGATGAGGATGAAAACTATTATGAAGATGGTGACGAAGAATTTTTGTTCCCTTATGTAATCAACGGAGTTGAATATGATCTAGCAATTTATCACAATACAAAACGCGGTTTTGGTGGATTTATAGGCCGTTTGCAACGCGGTCGTAATGGTGTAATGAGTTCAACCACGTTTAATAACGTAATGAATATGGATGAAATGGTCGATTTCATAGGAAGAGTTGATATGAACTCCATTTCGGTAAGCCGGTCATATTATCGGTTGCATCCGAGCGGTACTACCCTTCCAACTTATTATACCGCTAGAAGAAACGATACCACTAATTATGTTGTTGCAGGTTGGTATTATCGGAAACAGGTTATATACCGATTTACAAACGCAAATGTGACTTTTTATGTAAGAAGAACAAGATCAAGCAGCGACTATTATGTGACGGGTATTAAAGTTGATGAGAGTTCACCAAATTCGGTTATCGAAGACCAAATATTGTCGAGATCTGTAATCGATATAAGCGGTAAAACGGCTATAAAAACCGTAAATCGGTCAATTTATGTCAACGGACTAATTTTGAATATAACAGGCGATACTTTAAACACCAGTTTAACACTTTCGCTTTTTGGTCTTCAAACTAACGAAATTATTTCAAGCGGTACAAATCAAGGTTACATAATAAGAAACAATTACACGCGAACAACAACCACAAGGGTTACTATCAGTAATGGATCGAGTACCACTCCTCCAACAAATAATGAAACATATAAATATCCAATTGAATTGATTTACGATGATGAAAACAATATTGGCGGAAGATATATTTTTGATCCGAGTTTTCCTTTAATGGCTTCGGCAAACACCAAATTCATTTATCCGGTTGCACGTGACGTCCTATCAGATAACCTTTTAAAAAATATCGATGAGGACGCTTATGGAATGTATGTACTCGCAAGCAGTGCAGGTAGTTTGGACGGAACGGCATTACCTTCCAATATTGAAATCAACAATTTGTTTAAACTTGACGAATCAGAATTTAGGTTTATCGATTTCAATAATGTGGGAATAGATCAAAAAATAACGGAAGGCGACGAATATGCGGATAAGGTAAATAGCGCTTATTTGAGTATGTTCCAGATAAGGTACAATGACAAAGCTTTGATTTTGCCTTTAGATGATTCAACTTCAGTTGCTCAATTAACCTTATATGATCCTCGAGCTAGCGGCAGATCTCCGACACTGGTTGGGGGCTCAATCGATTACACAAACAAAAGAATTACTTTCAACGTAAGTACAAGCGCTTTTCCTAGTCCGCTAATTGATTTGTATTACGAAATAAAATTCAATGCGCTTTCCAAAAATGCTATAATTGCAAAAGATATAGATAAAGAAGATGATGACGGATACAAAACGCTTAAAACCGCATATTTGAACCGTTCAAGCGATATCCTCGATGACGAGGATTTGAAATTTATATATGAAAATACAAATCCTCCTTCCAGCGACACAATCACCTTCAATATAAAAGTTTATTCGGAACTCAGCATTATGGACGAAAATATTTTTTCGCAAGGAAAATATTTTGAAGTGTTCCAAGTTAGTATCAACAGAAGTTCTACATCTATTTCAACAAGCGCGCTTATCACTTTAAATTCTACAACAACATTAGAGCCTGTTACATCATTTGATGACAATTACTCGGTTTCTTCTTCTTCGGTTTTTCCAAGCGGTTCTATTCAAGTTCTAATGAGAGGTTCAGATACTACCATTCAAGGGTTATTACCATTAGGTCATGTACCGAAGATACATGATATTCAATTGATGGAAAGTTCATCATCATCTACAGTCCTTGCCACAATTGATCCGAAGTTCTATAATGTCACCTTAATTCCGGCAAGCGGCAACGAACACGATTTCGGATTCTTAATCGAATTCAGCGATTTATTAATAGGCGGTAATTATCGAATCAGGTACAGTTATTTTGATAATAGTTCGATAAGATCAATAAGGGTTGACAAGAGTGCTTCAAACAGTTTTGATATTATCAATGTAAATCATGCACATTTTTCAAACGATTTGGAAGGCTTAATCAATTCATTTGAAAGAATCGGCAGTTCCTCATTTACAACCTACACCGAATTCGGTTACATTATGCCGGGCGTAACAACAACAAATCAAACATTAACTTTAAATCCTGTGTATTTTGATAGCGAATATACATATGTTCAAGGAGGACAGACTTACAGTTACGTCGACAATAAATATTATGAACTTTTGCTGAACGGCGAAAAAATTATCAATGAAATCCGATTTGCTCCTTTTGTGACAATAACCAACGCTTCGGTTCGATATCAATATGGGGGAGGAAAGGTACAATATGTTTTAACATATAACATACGAAACGAAACGAATAATAACAGAACAGTCACCCACAACATCTTGGAACGCAACCTTGAACCGATGGATGTATATTTGAACGACAACTATCAAGCAACTCCTTCTTTTGCGATTGAAAGAGAAGCCGTGCTTTCCCAAATCGCCATCGACTTCAAATTTTATGACAACACCCTCTATCAACAAGTGTTCTTCGAGGTATATATTGGCCAAACAGCCAACCGGTTTTATTTTGACGAAACCGAAATATTTGAAGGTGAACACATTGACCGTTTCTTAATGTACATAAGCGGAGAACTTGAACCTGGCCTAAAAACGTATAAATTTTATCTTGCAAGAACTGCGGAAGTAAGTTATCCTTTGGGTCAAATCGAAGTAACCAAATTAGCAGGAAGCAGCGCTTACTTACTGGATATTAAATTCACATTAACAGACCAAGAAATTATTTATCAATATCCGATTATCAGGATTTCTGACCAATACGGAAATCCAAGCGATGCATATGACCCAAGAATTTACGCTGATGGAATTGATTATGCGGATACGATTTCAGCGGGAATTACAAGTTTTAGAATCGACGGTAAAGTTTCGGATATTATTCTTGAAAATTACAGCCCACGCTTCTTCTTGCCGTTTGGTGCGACTATCCAAAGGTACGATCCGAAAAGCGGTAATTTTGTCGATAATTTATACGACGATTTTACTGGAAGTGAAATTGACGAATTGAAGGTTGTGCATTATCGGGTAACGTCGGAAGACGGACAACAAACGGTCGATTACTTTATAACGGTAACGGATATTAAGTACAATGTTACTTTGCGTTTCGAAATCTACTATGAAATGCCGAACGGAACTATAATAGATGCTAAGGCTGCAACTTCACCGATTCGCAACAATGTCTTGTTGATTTCGATGAAAAACTATAACTTATCCGGATTTGCAACTACAGGCCCAACAGTATATGACTTCCCTGAAGGGATCAACGAATCGCATTTCACCGAAATCGATATTCAGGCTTCCTTATATTTTTTCATAACCGACGACGAAAACCTAATTTATCGTTTCGGACGCAGTAGTTCTGGAGCATATAACTTCAACCTGTTTACTCCGCGTTATGTCGGACCTCAAACGGAAACACAAACACCTGGCGAACGCTATCATTATGAAATGTATATTATGCCTGCCGGCGTGACGGATTGGAAAATCGATGCCTATAAATTGCCGGACATGGATACGGTGGCAGAGGGCTTCAGCGGATTATATTATTTCGTTTATAATCCTACTGCCGACCCAATCACCAGAACCCTTGCCATTGTCATAAAGCCGACCACCCAAGACAAAAAATGGGGGTTGTACGACGAATACGCAAGTTGGGACGATTAACCGATTAAAGGCAGAACCAAGCCACGGTTTGGTTCTGCCATTATTTACCAGTAAACAAATCATTGCAAAATTATAAAAAAGTTCTTTACTTTATTAAAATATGATATAATAGAGTATCAAAATCATAGAAAGGAGATTGAAATGGAAATATTTTTACTTGTTGCCGGTATTGTTGTTCTAATTTTTATCCTGATAGCCGTTTCCTACGTAAAAGCTCCGCCTGACACAGCTTTTATTATTACAGGACCAAGAAAACAAAGAGTATTGATTGGTGAAGCAGGATTCAGATTGCCGTTCTTCGAACGGATTGACAAAATACCGCTAAATTTAATCCAGGTCGATATCAAAACAGCATCAGCTGTTCCTACAAACGAATTTATCGACATCTTTGTTGACGGCGTAGCAAACATCAAAATTAGTTCCGAACCGGAAGCTTTAGCTAAAGCATCGCAAATCTTTTTGCAGGAAAGCCTCGAAGGAATCAAGAACACCTGTCGGGAAGTTCTCGAAGGTAATATGCGGGAAATCATCGGTCAAATCAAATTAACCGAGTTGGTGCAAAACCGTGATTTGTTTGCCCAACGGGTTACCGAAAATGCCCTTCCAGATATGCAAAAAATGGGTATTGACATTATCAACTTAA
>DUTX01000043.1 GCA_012841865.1 Acholeplasmataceae bacterium
CACAGGGCATAGAATCGAGTTAAAAGGAGACAGTTTAAGAAAAAAAGGATAACTTTGTCAAATTGATAGTTTAACAAGTGGGTGCATTTAACCGGAATCAATGGGTGCATATCACCGGAATATCCAGCTTTCTCATCTACCGTCTTCACTATTATATCACATATCCTTAATTCTCTTATTTTTCTTTTTTTATTTAATCTAAAGAAAATAAGAAATCTATCTTGTGAATCAATAAATACGCCATATTTATGTGTTGGGACATCTAAATAACGCCAGATAAAATAATCGCTTGATATATTTTTTCTTAAAACACTTTCATCTTGTATCGATTGAGAAATAAAATCAGCTAAATAGTTTGTTGATAAATTGTTTAATATATGCTCTTCATTAATTAGATCTGCAGAGAATTCACTTTTAGCAACTCTATAATATAAGCTTTTTACGAGATTATTAATTCTAACTTTTAATCCAGTGTTTCCATACTCTTTCCAACCCATTTTTAGATTTCCAGGAAGGCTTTTTGAATTTGGAGTGTTGAACACAAAATCCACACCCTCATTTTTCATAATCTCTAATCCTTTAAGAGTCATTATTGAAAACAATCCTCTTCTCCTATAGTTTGGATGCACAACAGTATCAACACATCTTACACACTTGTAGATGTAACTCTTCTTTGACCACTCCCATCTCATAAAGCTTCTAACTCCAATTAGCAAATCTTTATCAAAAGCCAACATTACAAAAGATTTTCCAAAAGGGTTGTTGTTATGTTTCCATTCCCAATATTCATTGGTTCTATTATCATTATCACCCAAGCATATTTTGAGTAGCTCTACTATTGCAGTAGTGTCATTGTCTTTTGAGAGTCTATATACAAAACCGTTTTTTTGCATCATTAATTTATATTAATTATTTCTTTATATAGTTCAACATATTGATCCACCATTTTATTAATATCAAACTCTTTAGCACGCTCAAAGCATTGATCAGCAATTTTTTTATATAGTTTGGGATTAGTATATAGACTCATGATTAATTCAGCTAATTCTTTATCATTGCCTTGTTCAAAAAGCAAACCATAACCCTTCACTATTTCTCTCAGACCAGGAACATTAGAGCCTATAAAAGGCTTACCAACAGACATTCCCTCTATATTAGACAATGACAATCCTTCATGTCTTGAAGATAAGACTACAACATCTGTTGTATTCAATAACTGTGGCACATCATACCTATTTCCTAAAAACTTTACACGTCCTGTTAGATTTAGTTTTTCAACAAGTTTTTTAGAGTCATCTATTAGTGGGCCATCCCCGACTAAAAGCAATTTTATATTATCTGGGAGGTATTGCAAAGATTCAATTAATGTTTTCTGATCTTTTTGCCATCGAAAACTCGATACTTGAATAAGAATAAAGTCATTATTGGAAAAGAATTTATCTTTTGCATATGGTATTGCAGAATGATAATAGTTAACATCCACACCATTTTCTATTTGTTGAAATTTATTTTCATTTAAATTTAAATGTTTCTTTACATTCAAATCAACCTCATC
>DUTX01000044.1 GCA_012841865.1 Acholeplasmataceae bacterium
AAAGTGACTAGTAAATAGCCTAAAATATGACTACTACTGATCTCTTAAAAACTGGCGAATAGGAGATTTTCCCCTTTCTGCCAACAAATAAAAAAGGTCTGACATTGTATCAAACCTATGCATTCAATATGGTGGAGACAAGGGGACTTGAACCCCCGACCTCTTGAATGCCATTCAAGCGCTCTCCCAGCTGAGCTATGCCCCCATTGGTGCGGCCAGTGAGACTTGAACTCACACAGCTGTTAACTACCAGCTCCTGAAACTGGCGCGTCTACCGATTCCGCCATGGCCGCAATACTACTTAAATATTATACTACTTTTCTTAACTAAATTCAAGTAAAAAATCTTATTTCAAACAATAAACCAGAGCATAGATGTGCTCTGGTTTTTCAAATAATTCTATCTTTGAACTCGACCTGAAGCGTCGCCTTTAATTAAGCTTTCAACTTCTTCTCTGCTGACGAGATTGAAGTCTCCGAAGATCGTTTGTTTTAATGCACTTGCTCCGACAGCAAATTCTAAAGCTTCCTTAAAGTCATGCTTAGTAAGTAAACCGTGAATTAAACCGGAAGCAAAACTATCGCCGCCACCGACTCTGTCAACAATCCTGATTTCATAACGCTTGGAATGATAAAATTCTTTTCCGTCATAAATTAAAGCACTCCAACCATTGTCGCTTGCGGAATAGCTTTCGCGCAAGGAAGAAGCTACATATTTAAATTTAAACTTTTCCATCATTGCTTGGAAAACTTCTTTGTATCCGTCAAGTGCTAGTTTTCCTGATGTAACATCGGTTCCTTTAGGTTTAAATCCTAAACATTTCTCTGCATCTTCTTCATTTCCGATACAGACATCAACATATTGCATCAGGTGTGTCATTACTTCTTGCGCTTCCTTTTCGGTCCAAAGTTTCTTTCGGTAGTTTAAGTCGACAGAAACGGTGACGTTGTTCCTTTTGGCTGCGATTAAAGCAGCTTCAATTAAAGCGGGAGCAGTTTTAGAAAGTGCAGGTGTGATGCCGGTGAAATGGAACCAATCTGCATCTTTGAAAATTGCATCAAAGTCAAAATCTTCTGCTTTTGCTTCCGCAATCGAACTTGCTGACCGGTCGTAGATGACCTTGGAAGGTCGCATTGAAGCACCGTGTTCGAGATAATAGATGCCGATGCGTTCGCCACCTCTTACGATAAAGTCAGTATTTACTCCATATTTTCTTAAAGCGTTAATAGCGCTTTGACCGATTTCATGTTTGGGTAACTTTGTTACATAAATTGATTCATGTCCGTAATTTGCTAAGGAGACGGCAACATTGGCTTCACCGCCACCGTAGATAACGTCAAAGTTTTCTGCTTGAACGAATCTTTGTTTTTCGGGGGGCGAAAGCCGCAACATGATTTCTCCGAAAGTAACAATTTTAGCCATTATAATACTTCCTTTCATTTTAAATATTTGAAAAGGGTGAAATCTCACCCATAATTAATTTCCATATGTTGTGAATCTTCTCACGAGATTGTAACCGAGCCCTGCAGAAATTTTATCCGCAGCGGCACGTATATCCAGACCTACTTGACCATTCTTCATTTCTTCCTCATTGTACATATCGGAAACACTGATTGCGGCGACCACATTTCCCATATGGTCAAAAATCGGAGCTCCAAAACAAGCCATGTGACTTTCGACTTCGCGGTTGTCAACTGAAAAGCCTCTCGTTCTGATCTTTTCCAGTTCTTTCTTTAACTGTGCAGAATCAGTGATTGTGTGTTCCGTTTTCTTGTTAAATTTTATCTTTGCGATAATTTCATCGCATCTTTTTTCCGGTAAAAAGGCAAGTAAAGCTTTACCCAGACTAGTACAGTAAACCGGATGTCTTGTTCCCAAATCACAGGATGCCAATTTGGCTTTGGGGGATTGCCATTTATAGACATAAACCACCTCATCACCATCAAGGAAGCCCATAAAACCGGTTTTATTATATTTATCGGCAACTTCACGCAAATAAATCGAGCCCAAGTGAATTATGTCATTCGAACTGATATATTTGCTACCGATTGAAAAAGCTTTGCTGCCTAGTACATAGAGTTTGGGATTATAAATATTAGTTTCCGCAAGTTTCAATTTTAAGAGTGTTTGGACAATTTCGTAGGTAGATGATTTAGGAATATTCAAGGTTCTGGATATTTCCATTAAAGAAGTACCTTCTTTATTGGCTGCTAAGATTTCTAATATTTTTACAGCTCTGACAATTGTTCTATTCATAAAACTTCCTACACCGAAAAATTATTTTTCTACATTATACATCACAATTTCAAAAAAGTCAAAGTTTTTACTAAACATTAAATTTTTTATAGTAAATCTTGACCACCGTTTATTTGGATAACTTCGCCGGTGATAAAGGAAGCTTTTTCGCTTACCAAAAATTCAATAACTGAAGCAACTTCTTCAGGACGTCCGAATCTTTTCAGGAGAATATTATTTTTCCAAGATTCAAATAAATCAGGATTCTTTTTCTTTGTTGCATCATGGAAAGGTGTATCGATTGTTCCCGGTGAGACACAATTTACTCTGATACCGTATTCAGCTAAATCTTTAGCGCTTGCTCTTGTAAAGGTTACGACACCGGCTTTTGCAGTGGCATAGATACCTGCTCCCGGTCCGCCTGCGTTCCAGGCTGCATTTGAAGCATAGTTTACAATTGATGGATCCTTACTTTTCTTAAGTAAGGGGATGGCTTCTCTGGTCATAAACACGACTGAATCCAAATTCAAAGCCATAACTTTCCGGAAAAAATCTGTAGGAAGAACTTCTAATCTTGATCTTCCGCCTAGGCCGCCAGCGTTATTAATTAAAGCATCTAAATGATCATATTTGGATTTAATCAAATTCATACTCTTAACGATTTCTTCTTCGTTAGTAACATCAAAATGGAAATACTCAACTTCGATTCCCTGGTCCTGTAATTTCTTTACTGCAACTTCTGCTGCTGAATCATCAATTCCGTTTAAAATAATCTGATAGCCGGCCTTTCCTAGTTCTTCCGCAACTGCGAAGCCGATTCCTCCGGTTCCTCCGGTAATTAAAGCAATTTTCTTCATTTTACATTCCTCCTCTAAAAAATCTTTTCTTGCCGGGGTAAAGATATCAATCAGTTTCCCCTTCTCTAAACATACTGCGCCATGAACAATGTTCGGCTCTTTTACTAAACAATCTCCGGGACCAACAACTCTTTCCTCATCCCCAATTGTAAACTTAAACTTTCCTTCGATAATATAAGTTTGTTGTTCGTGGAAATGCGAATGTAGTGC
The DNA here is from genome assembly GCA_012841865.1 of Acholeplasmataceae bacterium. Lineage (GTDB taxonomy): Bacteria > Bacillota_I > Bacilli_A > ML615J-28 > CAG-698 > DTU067. The sequence goes on from DUTX01000044.1 coordinate 3,303, forward strand.
CCCAATAGCCCCCTTTTCAAAAGTAAGCTCACAAACCATTAAATTTTCCGAATAACCTAAGATTTTTCTGGTTATGCCTTCTCCGGCAACAACCGCTTTAATATCTTTGTTGAAATTAAAACGTTGCATACACTGTCCCTTTCCTTATATATTAAAGTAATCGAAATTGCAGTTTAAATTCCGCATTTTTACCTTTGTGT
>DUTX01000045.1 GCA_012841865.1 Acholeplasmataceae bacterium
CTCAAATTTAAGATTAAATGAGAGAAAGAAAAACAAAAGCTAAGGAAATCAGACAAAACCTGATTAACCCTTAGCTTTTTCTCTTATATAGGGCTGTTAAAAAATTATTTCTTTACAGTCCCTTTTTATTTCTTTCCTTTTAATGCCAATATGTTATAATATTAGCGAATGAAAAATCTTTATAAATCGAGAGGTAAAAGATGGTGGATGTAAAAAAGCTGTTAAATGAAATGAGTCTGAAAGAAAAAATTGGACAACTGAATCTCGTATCTTACAAAGAAGAGATTATTGACGCTGTCAAGAAAGGTGAGGTCGGTGCGGTTTTAAATGTTAGGGATCCTGAAAGCATCAAGAAACTTCAGGAAGCCGCTTTAGCTTCACCTCGGGGGATACCGTTACTTATCGGTGATGATGTGATTCATGGTTTTAAAACAACATTTCCGGTGCCGCTTTCGGAAGCTTGCAGTTTTAATCCGGAACTGATGGAAAGCTCAAGTTATTATGCGATGAAGGAAGCAAGAGATGCCGGCATCAATTGGATTTTTGCGCCGATGCTAGATTTAACGAATGATCCCCGTTGGGGGAGAATTATGGAAACCGGTGGCGAAGATCCTTACTTAAATAGCGTTATGGCAAAAAGCAAAGTTTGCGGGATTCAAAAAGAAGAAGCAGGGCGCATTACCGCCGCTTGTGGTAAACACTACCTTGGCTACGGAGCGGTTGAAGCGGGGCTAGATTATGCGACTTCCGAATTTTCAGAAACGAAAATGCGGAATTATTATTTGCCTCCGTTTCAGGCAGCGGTTAATGCCGGTGTTTTAAGCATTATGACCGCTTTTACAACCTACAATGATCTTCCCGTAACGATGAATCCTTTTCTTTTAGAAACTGTGTTAAGAGACGAATTAGGTTTTAGTGGCATGGTTGTAAGCGACTGGCAAGCTATTAAACATTTAATTAACTTTGGGATTGCGGAAGGGGAAGCGGAAGCTGGGAAGCTTGCTTTAAAAGCCGGAATTGATATGGATATGAATGCGAAAATCTATAGTAAACATTTAGAACAGCTTGCTTCAGAAAATCCTGATATACTTGCCTTAATCGATAGAAGTGTCTTGCGAGTCCTGGAAATGAAACAAAAAATGGGTCTATTTGCTAATCCCTTTGCAATTAAAAACCCAGCAAGCTTTTATGAAGAGATTAGATGTGAAGCCCGAAAAGTAGCTGATGAATCAATAATTTTATTTAAAAATGATGATGATATTCTTCCGCTTTCAAAAGATGCGAAAATCTTGGTAACGGGACCTTTTATTAATGATCGTGACATTCATCTCGGAGCTTGGGGCGCTCTTGGCCATCCTGATAATGTCGTAAACATAAAAGAAGGACTTGAAAAAAGATTTACGAATATCGAATTCTATGAAACAAAACTTGACTTTGATGGTGACGATTTAGATGCAATCCGGAAGAAAGCAAGCGGAAAAGATTATATTGTTCTTGTTCTTGGTGAACCGCGTTATTTAAGCGGAGAAAATAATTGCCGCACAAAACTCGATCTTCCTCATAACCAAGATTTATTAGTTGAGGAACTTTCAAAATTAAATATACCTTTAATTGGAATTGTCTCAGCAGGGCGCCCTTTAATAATCACTGAGCTTGTAAAAAGGGTGAAAGCACTGCTTTGGAATTTTCATCTCGGTTCCGAAGCCGGTAATACAATTGCTGCAGCTTTAGCGGGAGAAATTAACCCAAGCGCAAAAACAACCGTTACCTTCCCGAAAGAATTTGGCCAAATCCCCATTTATTATAACCGCTATCGATATGGAAGAAGCGATATAGCCCACTATAAGGATGGAGAGTTAGAACCGCTTTATTCTTTCGGATATGGTTTATCTTATTCTAAATTTATATATCATGATTGTATTTGCGAACTTAACGGAAATAAGCTCTCTCTTGCTTTAGACGTTGAAAACGTTAGTGACGTCGACGGTAAAGAGATCGTGCAAGTATATTTGCTTGCGGATTTAATTAAAGAGCTTGTTCCGGAAAAAAGGTTAATTGCGTTTAAGAAAGTGTTTATAAAAGGGAAAAGCAAACAAAGAATTGAATTTGCAATTAACTTAGATTTAAAAAAATACCGAAAAGGAATTACAATTATGGTCGGACCATCATCGGTTCAGGGTCAAACTAAATATCTTACACTTGAATAATAAGCCGGAGTCCCCGGCTTTTTTTATTTTTTTTATTATCTTATAAAAACGCTTGCATTCTTTTTTTTGCTATGCTATAATAAATTGAAAAGTTATTTAAACGTTTCAATTTTAGGAGGATAAGAAATGAAACACAAAATTTTACTGCTTTTATTGGCGTTGTTTTCATTTGTCTTAATCGGATGTAAGGAAGATCCGGTTCCTGAAGATTTAACCGAGTACAATCTTTTAGGAGGTTGGGTTGATGGCGGTGATGGAGTTTACACGCTAACAACTAACTCAGAGGCGAAGCTTGCTTTTACTTACGATAAAGGCGAGCATGAAAGTGCTTATTTAGAAAGTGCGGAGATTAAAGAAGATCTCTCCGGTATGAAGAAATTAACGATTAAGTTGAAAGGTATGGGCGCTATTAAAGTAGAGCTTATCGCCGGGAATGAAACTAAAGAAATTAGTCTGAATGTGGTTCCCAATGAATACAGTTATCAATGGAATCTCATTGATGATGGAGAATTTCTAAAGAAACTTGATAAAGTTAGAATCACTGGTGCTCCCGGCAAAACTGGTGCAACTGGAAATGTTGAAATTTCCGAAATGAAGTTCTATAACACCGAAGCTTTAGTTGACATTATTCAAACTGGATTCAATAACATCCCCGATAATGTAAACGAATATGACGGAACCTCTGAAACTTTCAATTTCAATTCGAAATGGGAAAGACTTGTTCCTGAGGAAGAAGTTTATACTATTACTGTTGAAGACGGTATCACTAAGGTATCTGTTGAAAAATCCGGTGAAGAATGGGCTTGTATTCAAGCTTTGGTTAAAGGCGACTTTACAAAATTTAACTATGTTGTCGCAAAAGTTAAAGGAACAGAAGGTCAGCCATTTATTCTCAAAGCCTTTGAGAATCCAATTATGGAAACCAAGGTTACTCTAACCGGTGAAGAACAATATGTGGCTGTTGATATTTCCGGACTAACTGCTGAACAGAAAAATTCGATTAATAAGATCTTAATTTTCGGATTTGCAGGCTTGCCTACCGGAAGCGGTTATTTTGAAATCATTGAAGCTTTTATGACTGAAGAATGGGATACCGGAATTGTAAAGAATGTTTACGATGGAACTGCTGAAACTTTCCCGATTCACAATTGGTATGATGCTGGCGACAGTGTTTATACAATCGCGAATGATGAGGAAACTGTTTTTGAATATAATAAAGGCAACTCCGAATGGGCGCGTGCGGAATCCTATATTGAAGGCGATATCAGCCGTTTCGGAAAGATTGTCATTGAAATAACTGGTGAAGAAGGCAAAAAAGTAATGTTTAAGGTTGAAGGCGCCGGCAGAAATGTTGAAAAACATATCGAATTTGACGGCACCAAACAAACTGTCGAGATAATCCTTACTACTTTACCGTTAACTACACTAAAAGCGATTGATAAAGTTATGGTCTTTGCTGCTCCTGGAGAAAAGGAAGTTTCTGGAACATTTACACTCCATAGCGTCACATTTATGGAAGATGTTGTGGATGTAACATTAGACTGGGAGGACGGCGGCGATGGAGCTTATACATTTGTTGAAAATGAAGACGGAACATTAACTGTCAATTATGATAAAGCCGCAGGTCAAGATTGGGCTTTGATCAAAGCTACATACGGCGAAGAATATGCAAGATTTAATACAATTACGATTGTTCTAAGAGGAACAGCTGGTAAAACAGTTCTTTTAAAACCCAATGACCAAGGCGCTTTAGAAAAATCATTCACTTTTGAAGAAGGCGAAGATATAACTTATACTGTTACAACAGATATAGTTACTGGTTATGTTGTGTTTGCAGAAGCGGGTACCTCACCTGCCGAAGGCTCCTTTACAATCGTCAGCGTGACTTTAAGCTTTGTAAGACCGGAAGGACCGAAAGCCGAAGCTGATATCAATAAAGATTGGATTGATAATGGTGACGGCGTCTATACGGTAACTGAAAACGAAGACGGAACCGTGACCGTCGACTATAACAAAGGAAACAAGGAGTATCCTGCCCTTAAACAAGTATTTACCGGTGAACTTGCAGGTTATAACACTATTACTTTAGTTTTGAGAGGAGAAGCCGGAAAATCCATTATCTTAAAACCGAATGATAATTGGGAATTAGAGAAAAATCTCACCTTTGAAGAAGGCAAAGATCTCGTCTTTACCGCCCGTGCTTCCGAAATTTATTCGATGATTATTATGGCAGAAGGCGGAACTAAGGATGTTACTGGAAGTTTCACAATTGTAGAAGCGAAGTTAAGCTGTACAGAAGATGTAACTAAGGGTTGGGTTGACAATGGTGACGGTGTCTATACAGTAACTGAAAACGAAGACGGAACCGTGACCGTCGACTATAACAAAGGAGACAAGGAGTATCCTGCCCTTAAACAAGAATTTCAATTCGAAGGTTATAATACAATTACTTTGGTTTTAAAAGGCGAAGTTGGTAAAACCCTTATCTTAAAACCGAATGATGATTGGCAATTAGAAGAAACAATTACATTTGAGGATGAAGAGGAGTTTGTCTATACGGCGTCTGCAGAAGAAATTACAAAAATGATTATTATGGCGGAAGGTGGAACCAAAGAAGTAACCGGAAGCTTTACGATTGTCAGTGCCGTTTTAAGTTTTGTTGAAACTGAATAAAAACAAATCTTAAAATGCTCCTCAAATAAGGATATTATGATTGATAGAATATTAAATGAGGAAGCTTACGCATGTTATCGATTTCTAATCGATAATACCAATTTCAAAGAAGGTTCTAGCGGTTATGGACTTACCCTTGACCGCAGTAGCAATCGGACGATGTCCAGCATAGCCGGCAGCGGATTTATGCTGTCGGCTTTGGTCATCGGTGTCGTCAATAAATGGGATGACTATCAGACCAATCTTTTGCGTGCTCGGAATACCTTGGTAAATTTTTATGAAAATGTCCCTAATTATAAAGGGATGTTTCTACATTACTTGGAATTTGAAAGTGGAAAAAGATATAAAAAATCCGAATATTCCACTATTGATACAACAATTTTTGTAAACGGAATGCTCACTGTCGACCATTTTTTTAAGGATGATGTAATCAAAGAATACACACAAAAAATCTTTGAACGGATAGACTGGGAGCATTTTATTTATGAACTGAACGGTCGCAAGGTTTTCCGAATGGCTTATAATGATATCATCGGCGGGGATTATTTAGAAGATAACAAACTAGGCTGGATCCATCATTGGAATATGTTTTCGGAGCAGCTAACAATTTATTTACTTGCTGCCGGAAGTAAGTTAAAACCCGAGGTTGTAAAAGAATTGTTCCTTGGGTTTGAACGCACCGTTGGGGGCTACGGCAACTATCAATTTGTCTATACCCCACTGGGCAGTCTCTTTGTTCACCAATACACCCATGCCTGGTTTGATTTTGATAAGTATTATGATTTAACCGGCTATGACTGGTTCCGAAACTCAAATCAAGCAGTCTTAGCTAATTATCAGTATTGTCAAGATCACAAGGAGTATCAAACCTTCCAAAAAGGCTTTTGGGGATTATCTTCTTGCGACGGACCGAAAGGCTACCGCGGTTACGGCGCACCTCCCTTTATCACTTATGGATCTGCTTGTGAAGAAATGCTGAAAAGAACCGACGGAACAGTCGCTCTTTACGGGATTTTTGCTTCGCTACCTTTTGCTCCGGAAATTGTCAAGCAAACAGTTAAAAAAACTCTCACCTTATATCCGGAATTAAAGGGCGATTATGGTTATTTTGACAGTGTCAATTTTGAAAATGAGATGTGGATCGGCAGAGACTATCTCAGCATTGATAAAGGGATTACCCTGCTGATGATTGATAATTACTATCGACGGACAACTTGGAATAATTATACAAATCATGAGTTAATTCAAAAGGCAATAGAAAAACTGGCTTTCAAAAAGAAGGATGAAATATGGCAACAATTAAAGATGTAGCAAAACGGGCCGGCGTTTCGATTGCGACCGTTTCTTATGTGATGAACAATGATCCGCGGATTAAAAAATCAACTGCTAAAAAAGTTTTAAAAGCAGCGGAAGAAGTGAATTATCTAGCAAGTGGGATTGCGCGGAGTCTTAAAAAAGCAAAAACAAATAATGTTTTGGTTTTGGTTCATAACTTTTCCGGACCAATTTACCAAGAAATTCTGGAAGAAATTCATACGACTTTAAAAAAGTTGAATTACAAAATGATTGTTTCTAGTGGCAAACTGGCCAGTAGTTTACTTCTAGAAAAGCAAGCAGACGGCGTAATCGTCCTGGATAGCACGGTTTCTCCAGAACTACTCGCCCGGATTTCAAGAAACGGTTTTCCGATTATTGACCAGAGAAAAGTTTACGGAAAAGATTCGAAGATTATTGTAAAGAGGATTGACGGGTTTACGCCTTCATATGAGGTGATTAAACTTGCAATCCAGAAAGGAAATCGCAATATCGGTTTTATGCACGGCAACCAAGAATCTCCCGATAATGTTAAACGCTACAATGGTTTTCTGAAAGCTTTAAAAGATCATAATTTAGAGCCCTTTTGTTTATTACACGGAGAATTCTTAGAAAAGGAAGGCTATCGAGCGTTTAAGGAATATTATGAAGGTGGCGGAAAGTTGCCGGAAGTTTTGTATTGTGCAAATGATGAGATGGCGGTTGGTGTTATTAATTATTGTAATGAAAAGGGTATTAAAATCCCCGCAACTTTAAAAATTATCGGCTTCGATAATATTGATTTGGGACGTTATATTGAACCAAAATTAAGCACGATTGATGTCAATCGGGCAGAATGGTCGCGAAATCTTGCGGAGTCGATTGTAGACGCCATCGAAGGCCGGCCAGAAAATATTCAAAAATATAAGCCGGCTTATAAGATAATCAGAAGGGGTACATTTTAAAAGGAGGTTATATGAAAAAGTTTTTCCTGCTTTTGCTTATTTCTTTCCTTGCGGTTATAGTTGTCGGCTGTAACGGCGATGAGGATGACGAAAAAATCGTTATCACTTATGCAAACTGGAATTTGGGTTCGCCCGATTCTGAAGAGCCGAATATGGAAAGATTGATGCTTAAAGCATTTGAGGAACAGTATCCGCATATAAAAGTTGAAGTCATCGAACGCCCGAAAGAACCGGGAACAAATAATGATCTAGGTTGGCCTGAATTCTTGTCGTCACGGGCTTCGGTAAGAAAACTTCCCGATGTCTTTATGGCTGACGATATTCCTTATTATGTAATTCAAGATTGGGCTTACAATCTAACCGAGATTGCAAATGAAGATCCGGAATATCTAAATATCAGCGAAGATATCAGAAATGCTGCAACTTACGACGGCAAAGTAATGGCAATTCCTTGTGCGGTATTTTATGCCGGTTACATTATTAATCAGACTTTGTATGATCAACAGGGACAAGATTGGCCGACGGTAACGACCACCTATGAAGAGTTTATTAATCTAACCAAAGCCGCTGCCAATCATACCAGTACAACCAATAATGGCGTTGTCGGCATTGACGGTATCGAACACATAATTCATTGGTATCCGGCTCAGCTTAACCCCGACTTTGGTTGGTTTACTTTAAACGAAGACGGTTTCCATCTTGATTCCGATGAGTTTGCTGAAACGATGGCAGAATATCGGAAACTGCAAACTGATATCACTTTTGTTTATGATGCTTTGACTTATGAAGCAGCAAAAGAAGATTCACCGATTGACCTAAGTGTTATCTTCCCAGACGGGGATCAGTTTGCGAACGGAAATGTCTTAGCCAAATTTGACTATTCCTGGAGCTTCGGCTTCATGCAGAAAAATATTAATGACGGCACTTATACTTGGGATTTAAATTTCATCGGCACGCCGGTTGTAAACGGCAACAAACGTGTTCCGACCGTTTCTGACTTCTTTGTGGTTGCTTCCAACACCAAACATCCCGAAGAAGCATATTTGCTTGCTAAGTGGATGGGATTCGGTAAAGATGGTTATTTGAAACGAATCCACTTAAGCAAAACCGTAGATGGCATATCGCAAGTAAACTTTGCGCCGTTACAAAATGATGAAGAATTACTTGACAAATACTTTGAACTTTATCCCGCTTTTACGGGCTTAAGAACGATTATAGAAAACGGTGATTTTATCGTTGAACCGACAAAGTATTTGCCCGGTTATATTAATGCCCGTTATCAAGGCACCTATGATGCTGACAGAATAATGGGTAAGATCATCGAACAACTTCGTTTCGGCGAGGTACAATTGGCAGATATCAAAAATGAGTTGAATAACAGAATAAATCAAATCTACAATGAGGCAAAAACTGCCTTTGATAATGCCATAAAGCAAAGATGATGTCTTAAAAGATGGGAGAATCCTTTAGGATTCTCCCTTATCCAAAAGGAGGAAGTATGAACTTTATCCGCAAAGGGAGAAAATTAAGAAGGATTGTTATTTTTACTTCTTTACTCTTGATATTCATTATTATTTTAGCAATCAACGCGCGACCGCTTACAGCAACGCCCGTAATTAAAGATCTTGATCCTGTTATTGAAGAGGATTCTTATGCGGAATATTTATACATATATAATCAACAATATGAAAACGAAGAAGATAGGTATATTATTGCTGCGAAAAACTTCCTATTGGAGGCGGGAGAAGAATCCACGCTTGAATACTATGATTGGCTCAATCCTACTTCTATTAAGTTTGAATTAAATATTGAAAACGAAGGCCTCTATTTAATTAATTTTCGCTATCAATCCTTAAATCTTTCTCCTAATCCGATTGCTTTAGCACTGACAATCAACGGTCAACTGCCATTTTCTGAAGCTGCGCAGCTTACTTTGGATACTTACTGGACGGAAGCAAATAAAGAAGTGGGTGCCGACCGTTACGGAAATGATGTCAGCATCTTGCAAACTCTATATGAAACCTGGCAAACTGCTCCGCTTAAAGATGCGTCTAATTTATATCCTCAAGGTTTAGAATTTTATCTTGAGAAAGGTGAAAATGAAATAGAAATTTCCAAAAGTTTCGGAGAATTAAGGGTTTCGGATATTATTATTGAACCGGCTCCGAAAATACCGACTTATAATGAATATCTGCAAGAATACGAACAAAAGGAAATATCTTATTTTAAACGTTTGGAAGCAGAAGAAACAGAATATAAGAATTCTTCATCAATCAACCGCGGTGTCAGTCGCGATGTCGGCGTTTCACCTTTCTCAAAAACCAAACTGAAACTGAATGTTATGGGAATTGATTCTTACCATGAACCAGGGGAAGCCATTACTTGGAAAGCGGATATCAGCGAGCCTGGGTTATATTACTTAAGTTTTAAGGTGAAACTTACACGGCAGAATACTACTTCTTACCGGACATTATATATAAATGGGAAAATCCCTTTTCAAGAAGCAAAACATTTAGCTTTTTCTTATAGCAGTAATTGGCAGAATATTCCTCTGCAAAGTTTTGAAAAGGAACCGTTTTTAATTTATCTTGAACCAGGGGATGAAATAACCTTAGCTGTTGACAGTACGCTATTCATTAATGTTTATCGGAAATTACAGAAGGTAATTCAGGAAATGTCGGCTTTGGGACTTGATGTTACGAAGCTGACAAGAAACAATGTCGATAAGAATATCGATTGGGATATGTTAGAATATTTTCCGGATTTACCGGAAAGGTTAACGCGTTGGCAGAATGAACTAGATGAAATCATGGATGTTTTAAGGGCATTATATGGTTTTAAAAAGGATGCGCAAATTATACAGGAAATTAAAGCTGCACGAGCAAAAATTAAAACTATTTCCGAAGATATTAATGAATTGCCACGGCGTTTAGGCTTGCTTTCCAGGGGCGCATCGAGCGCTGTTCAACTCCTTTCCAGTCAAATCGATCCCATCCTCCATCAACCCTTGATTATTGATTCATTCTTCATTCACACAGGGGATGTGGAACTTCCCAAACCGGAAGCTTCTTTTTGGGAAAAACTTTGGATTTCAATTGCAAGATTTTTCCTTTCTTTCTTCGACCAGACTTATAGCGAAAAAGCAGGGGATGATGAACTCGAAGTCTGGGTCAATCGTTCCCGCCAATATGTCGATGTGATTCAAAGAATCACCGATGATGTCTTTACAAAAGAAACCGGAATCAAAGTGAAGGTTTCGATTATGAGCGACGACGGTAAATTGTTACTGGCTAATTCTGCCGGAAAACAACCCGATGTTGCGCTCGGAGTTTCCGCCTGGATTCCGAATGAGTACGGAATGCGGGGAATGCTGTATGATTTGACTCAGGAAGAAGATTTTAAAACAGTCATCAGAAATTATCATCCCGAACAATTGGTTCCGATGATTTATGATCGGGGTTTATATGGCTTACCCGAAACTGAAAACTTTTATGTCTTGTTTTATCGTAAAGATATTCTGACACAACTGGATTTGCAGGTTCCTGAAACTTGGAATGATGTAATCGATATGCTGCCTGTCTTAGAAAGATATGGTATGAGTTTCTATATACCTTTATCGAGTGAATCAAGTTTCAAAACTTGGGATATGACCTCACCTTTTATCTATCAATTTGAAGGAAGGATTTATTCCGAAGACGGATTTAAGGCAGCAGTCGATGATGAAAATACAATTTCTGCACTAAACTTTATTGCTGATTTGTATCGCGAATACAGCATGCCATATCAGGTTACAAGTTTCTTTAATAATTTCCGGTACGGAACGATTCCGCTCGGAATTGCTGATTTCGGAACCTATCTGCAGTTATTAAATACGGCTTCGGAAATCAAAGGGTTATGGGATATTGCACTGGTTCCGGGCTTGGAAGTTGTTAGATCAAATCCGGAAACCGGAATTGAGGAAAGCTATGTTAACCGTTATATGCCGGGAGCACAACAAGCTGCAATTATCTTTAATAAAAGCAAAAAGAAAATCGAAGCTTGGCAGTTTTTAAAATGGTGGCTTTCGACGGAAACGCAGACACTTTTTGCAAACAATCTTGTAAATACTTTAGGAAGCCGTTATTTGTGGAATACAGCAAATATAGAAGCTTTCTCAAAGCTGACTTGGAATGAAAAACATAAAAAGATAGTTTTAGAGCAATGGCAACATTTAAAAGAAGTTCCGAAAATTCCCGGAAGTTATATGGTTGAAAGGGAAATCAGCAATGCCATCAACAGGGTTATTTTTGATAATGCTAATCTTAGGAGCACCATCAGTGATGCAATTCTTGTAATGAATAAAGAAATTGACCGTAAAATGAAGGAATTCAGCTACCTTGATTCGCAAGGGAAGGTGCTAAGGCCTTATTATTTGCCGAACGCGGAGCTGGTTAAGGAGTGGTTGGATGAATAGAGTAATGACAAAGGTAAAAGGCTTTTTCAGAAAAGAGAAATTGGCCTTTCAAAAAGATGACAAAAGCGCCTATCTTTTTTCCCTGCCTTATGTCTTGGTTTTTATCATCTTCATCATTGTTCCGATATTCCTTGCGATACTCCTTGCAACTACTTCATTTGATATGGTCAACTTTCCTGATTTTATTGGTTTTGATAATTTCGTTTATCTGTTTACCGCTGACAGCGAATTTATGAGGACAATTCTTCCGAACACAATTAAATTTGCAATCCTAATCGGTCCCGGCGGTTATATCTTATCCTTTTTAATGGCTTGGTGTTTGGCTCAACTTCCGCATAAATTAAGAACAGTACTTGCAGTAATTCTTTATACACCTTCTTTAACGGCAGGTATTACCATGGCCGTTGTTTGGAAAGTATTTTTTGCGGGGGATGAATCAGGATATCTAAACCATTTGCTTTTAGAAATGGGTTTGATTGTGGAACCCATCGCCTTTTTACAATCCCCCGATTATCTTTTTCCGATTATGGTTATCGTTACTCTTTGGGGGAGTATGGGCGTTGGTTTCTTGGCGATGCTTGCGGGAATCTTGAATGTACCAAGGGAATTGTATGAAGCAGCTTATATTGACGGAATGAAAAGCCGTTTTCAGGAGATTGTTTATATAACGATTCCTTCCATGAAACCACAAATGTTATTTGGAGCGGTGATGGCAATTGTCAATGCCTTCAGTACCGGAGCAATCGGTGTTCAACTTTCTGGAGCCAACCCGACACCCAATTATGCTGGTTCCTTGATCGTCAACCACGTTGATGACTTTGGCTTTATCCGCTATGATATGGGTTATGCCGCGGCTTTATCGGTTGTTTTGCTTATTATTATTTATCTCTTCAGCAAACTAGCATACCGATTATTCGGAGAAAGGGATTAAACATGAGAAGAAGATTTGAAGCAGTTAAGGTTAATCCGAAAAGATTTCATCTTAACCAAATTCCATTTTTGTTGATTGTTCTCCCGATTGCTTTTTTAATGATGCTCCCTTTGGTCTATATCTTTAACAATGCTTTTAAACCCTATGATGAGCTGGTGGAATTCCCTCCCAAGTTTTTGGTCAGAAGACCGACATTGGATAATTTTGTTGAACTATTCCGAGCCACCACGACAACGGGGATTCCCGTATCCAGATACCTTTTTAACAGCATCTTAATTACACTAATCGTGGTAGTGGTTTCGATTTTTATCAGTAGTTTAACCGGTTATGCACTTTCGAAAATGAAATTTCATATCAAGGGTGTGCTTGCGGAAATCAATACAATTGCGATGATGTTTGTTGGAACGGCGGTTGCGATTCCAAGATATGTAATTATTGAGAAATTGGGCTTAATCAACAATTTTCTGGTGCATATTGTCCCCTTTTTAGCTGTTCCTGTCGGTATGTTTTTAATCAAACAATTCATTGACCAAATACCGAATGAATTAATCGAAGCTGCTAAAATGGATGGAGCGAGCCACTTTATGATTTATCGGAAGGTAATTTTACCTTTAATAAAACCAGCCATTTCTACAATCGCTATTTTGTCTTTTCAATCCGTTTGGAATAATGCGGATGTTTCCGCAACCTACATTAACTCCGATTCACTTAAAACCTTTGCTTATTATATGTCTACCCTCTCTAGTGTATCAAATCCGATTGCCGGCATCGGTATGAGTGCTGCCGCAAGTTTAATCATGTTTGTGCCGAATTTAGTCTTCTTTATTATCTTACAAAGCCAAGTAATGAGCACAATGGCGCATTCGGGTATCAAATGATGAAAAGATTTATTAGTTTTATTTTATTGTTAATTGTTTTATTCGGCACAATGAATGCAAAGGTTAATGCGCTTGAGTCAGGAATACCCTACCGAACCTTTACACTCGGGGAATATCAATTTCTGACACCGACCCAAACTGCCTATACTCCGGTTGGATTTTTCGGAAGTGAAATCAGTTTAAACGGGCCGGAGGATATATTTTATTTCAACTCGAAGTTTTATGTTGCGGATTCAGGTAATCAAAGAATCTTAGAATTGAACCAAAAAGGTGAACTTTTGCGTGAATTCATTAATTCGGAATTTCAAAAACCGACAGGGGTTTTTGTAAATGAGGAATATTTATTTGTTGCTGATAAGGATGCGCGCAAGGTTTTCCGAATTAATCTTGATACTGAAGAGATAGTTCAAAGAATTGAGAAACCGACCTCACCTATTTTCGGTAAAAACAATAGTTTTGTACCGATTAAGGTTGCAGTCGGAACTAATGATAGTATTTATATTGTTGGGGAAGGTTCGACCAGCGGTATTATTCAAATGAATTATGCTGGTGAATTTGTCGGTTATCTCGGTATTAATACCGTTGAGATTAGCATCCGTAAGAAACTTTATAATTTCTTTGTAAAGGATGCTGACTTAGCTTCCTCAAGACCTTCAGCTCCGACCAATGTTGCTCTTGGGGCTAAGGGCTCAATTCTTACAACAAATAATAATGTAAAGGAAAGATTTAAACGGCTGAATATCTCTGGAGTCAATACTTTAAGAGATGAAACATATTATCCAAAGGTTGATTTAGCCGATATTTGGATGAACGAAGAAGGTTTCATTTATATGGTAGCAAACTCCGGTGAAGTTTTCGAATATGATTCAGAAGGAAATCTCATCTTTTACTTCAATACTAAAGACATTACTTTAAAACAAACTTTGGGATTAACCTCGCAAGCAAGCGGGATTGTAACCGATGCGGATGGTAATCTCTATATCTTAGATAAAATCTATAATAATGTACAAATATACCAAAGAACGGTTTTTGTTGATTTGGTTCATGAAGCCGTTAACCTTTATAATAACGGGCGCTATTTAGAATCAAAACCGCTTTGGGAAGAAATCTTAAGGCAAAATTCATCATTTGCTTTAGCGCATTCTGCCTTAGGTGCTGCGCTTACAAAGGAAGGCAAATTTGAAGAAGCCTTGAATGAATTCTATGATGCTAAGGATTATGAGGGTTACTCGAATGCTTTTTGGGAAATCAGAAATCTTGCTATCCAAAAGCATTTGACGCTTTGGTTCTTTATCTTTGTTTCTGCAATCATCCTCTATAAAATCCTGAAAAAAGTATTTAGAACACTTCCTGTTTATGAAAGATTCTTAGCAAGAAAGAAAAGCCTGAAAGAAAAACCTTTACTTAATCAAATTGGAGTTGCTTTTAAAATTATTAGGCATCCTTTAGATGTTGTGTATCTTGTCAAGAGGAAGAAGCAGGGAAGTTACCTTTCCGGAATCTTAATCCTGTTATTATATTTGGTTGTCTATCTTTTAAATGCTTATGGGTCAAGTTTTCTCTTTCGGTACCCATTTTTAGGTAATGTTTTAACAGATTTTTTTACAATCCTAGCAATCTTTATGCTCTATGTTTTTGTAAACTATTTGGTCAGCACCTTTTTTGACGGCGAAGGCAGTTTCAAGACTATTTTCATTGTTTCTTGTTATGCGATGATCCCGGCTATTGTGCTAACCGTACCGATGACTTTGTTAAGCTATGTTTTAACTTATAATGAAGCTTTTGTCATCGATTTGTTTAACTTTGTTATTTCTAACTGGACCATTATTCTACTCATCATCTCTATTAAGGAAGTTCATAACTATACAGGCTGGGAAACAGTTTTCAGCATCTTATTAATCATCTTTGGAATTATTATTCTTATTATCTTAGGACTTTTAATTTATTCGTTTATCGGTCAACTGTTTGATTTCATCATATCGATTATCAAGGAGGTGATTTATCGTGTTTAAGAAGCCAAAAAAAATATTCTTCCCTTTAATTTTAACCTTAGTAATGGCTTTCTTGATGACAGGAATTGCTTTTGCTTCAAATAAAAGCGATGCACCTCTACCCAACTTTTGGAAAATAGCAAACTATGTTGATTCCAATCGGCATACACGTCCGGATAATTTAGAAGTTGTTGAAAACCTCATGCCGCCTTTTGAAAACGCAACTATCCTGGATACAGAAATGGGATTGGTATATCTTGACGAAGAAGCGCTAGCTTTTCAATTTTTGAGTGCAAATGGTTATCTTTGGTCTTCAACCGTTGACTATGAAAACGGAAATCTTTCCCCAAACTGGATTCGAAGAGTGAGAAGTGCCGTTCATATTGAATCCTATAATACTAACAGTAATAACTTTGCAACAACGGAAGAATTCGTTTTAAGTGAAGGCACAACGAAAACAATTAAATTGATTAAAAACGGATTCGAGTCAAGGATTACTTTCGGAAGATCAAGAATCTCCTTAATTTTACGTGTCACTTTTACTAAAGAAGGAATTTTAGTAGAAATACCGGAAGAAGAGATTAAAGAGCCTGGAAGTTTTGTCCTTAATACCGTTAAGGTTTATCCGTTTTTTGGTGGAGTTTTGGAAGATTCCGTTCCCGGTTATGTTTTTATTCCCGATGGAATTGGAGCATTAGTCAGATATCGCAAAGGAGATCCGAGTATTATTGCAAATTATGAAAAGGAAATCTACGGGAGAAATCTAGGTTATACCGTTGAAAGCAATTTAAACAATGTTCCTTATGATGCGAGTATTATTCACGCACCGGTTTTTGGTTTTGTTCATGGGGTTAATCAAAACGCAATCTTCGGAAATATTCTCTCCGGAGCTGAATATGGTAACTTAAATATTTATTATGCGGGAAAGACCACCGCTTACACAACGGTTTTTCCGGAATTCGTTTATCGAAGAACCTACAGACAACCGATTGACCGTGCCGGAAATACGATTTCGCTTCTCCAAAATTTCCGCAACAAAGTCGATATCAAAGTTCTTTATACGCCTTTAGCAAACGAAGATGCCAATTATGTCGGCATGGCAAAACTTTACCGCAAGCAACTTGGAATCGAAAACAAGAAATCTGGTTCAGTTCCTTTAAAACTGGAAACCATCGGTTTAGAAAAGTCACCGGGTATATTCTTTAATAAAACAACGGTGATGACTAGATTTGATGAATTTGAAAAAATTGTAAAGGACTTAAAGCAAGAAGGAATTAAAAATCTTATTGGAATTTACTTTGGGTATACAGATTCCGGAGTTTCTTGGTCAGCCCCGAATTACCAAAATCTTAGCCGAAAACTGGGCGGGAAAAAAGCATTTCAAGAAATGCTTCTAGAAGTTGAAGAGTTGTATCTTGCGGGAGAATTTGTGAGAGCCGGAAGTAAAGCTTCAGGATTTAATGTTTATCGTGATTTAGCCAAAAGAATCAACGATCAGAATTATGTCTACGATAATTGGTCGGATATAAAATATCTGCTGAAGCATCAAAAAAGCATGGACTTATTTAAAAAGAGTGTTGCTTATTATGCGGATTTTGAAGTTGGTTTTGCTTTAAAAACGCTCGGTCATCTCTTATATTCCGACTTTAGAAGCGAGTTTTATTTGGAAGATGCGATTGCGCTTTATCAAGAAACTTTGGGTAATGTGGAACAAAGAATTGGTCTATTTGGGGCGAATGCTTATCTTTTTAAGGAACTCGATGTCTATTTTGATTTTCCGATGTATTCATCCCAATATTTACAGTTCAGCGATACTGTGCCTTTTTTAGCAATCGCTTTAAGCGGAATTCCTTTATTCGGAGAAAATGCTAATTTTTATCCCTATGCCCGGGATGAACTCTTGCGTTTAGTTGATTTCGGAGTTTATCCGTCATTCTTAATTACAGAAAAATCATCTAAATATTTACAGGATACGGAACTGGAATATATTTATACTTCTCGCTATCAAGATTTAAAACTGGCAATCTTGGTTTATTATGATTTTGTAAGTAAAGCTTTGCAGCATGTTGCTTCAGCTCAAATAATTAATCGTACGGTTCTTGATACCGGATTTGTTCGTGTTGATTATGACAATCAAGTTACGATAATCTTAAATTATACAGAAAATCAAAAAGCCTATTCCGGCCATGAAATCCTTCCGAAAAATTATTTGGTTCTAAAAGCAGGAGAGGTTTTAGAAGCCGGTTATCCGGAGGCAAACCATGATTAAGAAAAGACTCAGCCGTAAAACACGTGAAAACTTAATCGGTTATTCTTTTATTGGTGTTTGGATTATCGGATTTCTTGTCTTTATGCTTTACCCTTTGATTAATTCCTTAATTTATAGTTTAAGTAATGTTCAGATTACGGGAACAGGGATTGTAATAACATTTCAAGGCTTTCAGAACTTTAAAAACATTTTTCAGATTGAAGAAGGTTTTAGCTTTACGGAAGCTTTGGTAAACTTTATTTTTAAGGAATTGATCTTTCAACTGCCGATTATCATTGTTTTTTCTATTATAATCGCAATGCTTTTGAATCAGAAAATTAAAGGGCGAGGTTTTTTCCGAACAGTATTTTTCCTGCCTGTTATTATTGCAAGTGGTCCTGTGATTAAGGAGCTTATTTCTCAAGGTGCAGGCGGAACCAATATCTTTGAAACCTATGGTTTTATTGCTGTTATCGAAGATACTTTAAATCCGGTGTTTGCGGAACCGATTATAAAAATATTTTCAGAGATCATTATTATCTTTTGGTTTTCAGGAGTTCAAATCTTAATTTTCCTTGCCGGCCTGCAGAAGATCGACAAACAGGTTTATGAAGCTGCAAAAGTTGACGGAGCGGGTGCTTGGCAATCATTTTGGAAAATTACGCTACCCGCGTTGATGAACTTAGTTTTCATCAATGCGATTTATACGATTGTTTTACTGGCAACATTTTCTGAAAATGAAGTTATCGTCAATATTAAAGCAAATATGTTTAATTTCAAAACAGGTTACGGCATGGCTTCCGCAATGGCTTGGATTTATTCACTGACGGTACTTTTAATTATTGGTTTACTGGGTTTATTTGCACGAATCGTATCCCGAAAGAGAAGGAGGGGTTATTAGGATGTTTGCAAAGATGAAAAATATGTTTAAGGAGAAAAACATTGCTGTAAAAGCAAAGGCATTTCTCTTTGGAAATAATGTAAAAAGCGGAGTAGTTATTAAGCTAATTATCTATATGCTTCTTTCCGCAATCGGTTTTATTTACCTCTATCCGATGCTTTATATGCTTGCAAACAGTTTGAAATCTCCTTCGGATATTATCAATCCAATGGTAAATTGGATACCGACCAAGTTATATTTCGGGAACTATCAACGTGCTTTTAGAGTGTTAAATTACTTCCCAATATTAGGAAAAAGTCTTTTGGTTACTTTGGTACCGGCACTCCTACAAACAGCTATAACATCTGTTATCGGTTATGGGTTTGCGCGCTATAATTTCAAGTTCAAAAAACCGCTCTTTATCATTGTGCTGCTGACATTCATCATCCCGCCACAAGCCTATCTGATCCCACGATATGTAATGTTTTTTGAATTTAGACTGCTCGAAAATCCGTTAGCGATTATTTTACCTTCGCTTTTCGGTCAAGGTTTAAATTCCGCAATTTTCATTTTAATCTTTTATCAGTTCTTTAGAATGATTCCGCGAGCCTTAACGGAAGCAGCGGAAATTGACGGTGCCGGACCTTATTATATCTTTTTTAGAATGGCGGTGCCCTTATCTGCCCCGGCTTATATCACAAGCTTTTTGTTCAGTTTAGTTTGGTATTGGAATGAAACCTATATAGCTTCGCTCTTTTTAGGTACAGGTTATCCGAATTTACAGATTGGACTTGCAAACTTTGTTTCTCAATATCAACAAATGTATGAGAGCGATGCGATTAAACTAAATGAAGGCATTCGTCTTTCCGCAACCCTCTTGATTATTTTACCGATGTTGATTGTTTATTTTGCTTTACAGAGATGGTTTGTAGAAGGGATAGAAAGGACGGGAATTACAGGTGAGTAAATATAAAAGAATAATTTCAGTATTAATCCTAGTTCTGCTTGGTTTGCTTTTTTATGGTTGCAATAACGACAAACTTCCACCTGAAAACAATAAAAAATACCGAACGGAAGTAAGAAGTAATGTCAGCGAAGTTATCTTAGAGGAACTGGAATTAGGTTTTAAGTTTTTCTATGAAACTGCGAATACTGAAGATGCTGCTTATGGTTTAATACCGGATCGCTTTCATACCTCAGGTAAAGACGGTGGAAAAGTAGGTACGGTTAGCAGTATTGCTTCTGTTGGTTTTGGCTTAAGCGCACTTCCCATCGGGATTGAAAATAATTGGATAACGCGGGAAGAAGGGGAAGTTCGTGCCTATCGTACTTTAGAGACACTAGCTTCAATGGAAAGAACTCATGGCTTTTGGTATCACTTTGTTGATATGAAAACCGGTAAAAGAGTTTGGAATTCGGAAGTTTCGATAATTGACAGCGCCCTTTTGATTGCCGGTGTATTAACAGTCGGTAGATATTTTGGTGGAAAAATCGAAAAATTAGCTTCTGAACTTTATGAAGCAATCGAATGGGATTGGTATTATGATTCCGATGCAAACAAGTTTTATATGGGTTACTGGCCCGAAAAAGGCTTTGAGGGTTATTGGAACGGTTATGCGGAACAATTAATAATTTTCGTACTGGCAGCGGGAAGCCCGAAACATAGTGTCGGGGTCGAAGCTTATAATTTAATGAAACTTTCAAGCAAACTTCATAATGCTACCTCAAATTACGGAAGCTTTTATTCCACATATACCGGCAGCCTCTTTACGCATCAGTTTTCACATGCCTGGATTGATTTCAGGAATTATGTTGACGAAAACGACTATAATTGGTTTACCAACAGCGTTCATGCTACAGAAGCAGCGATTGATTATGCAATCGGGTTAAAAGGAAAATACCCCGGCATTCATGAAAACTCCTGGGGAGTGTCTGCTTGTGACGGTCCTGAAGGATACCGCGGTAACTACGGAAGCGGACCTTCGGAAGGTAATGCCCATTATGTAGACGGAACTGTTCCTGCCTATGGTGCGCTCGGTTCAATTGTCTTCAAACCGGAAGCGGCGATTAAAGCAGCGGAAAATTACCGAACCTATGAACAGTTTTGGAGTAAATACGGGTTCAAAGATTCTTATAATCTCGGGTATAATAACCAAAATTGGTTCGCAAGCGATATTATCGGCATTGATAAAGGAATATCAGTATTGATGATCGAAAACTATCTTTCCGAAATGATTTGGAAGATCTTTATGGAAATTGATTATGTTCAACAGGGGCTTGAAAAATTGAATTTCAAATATGTAGGAGAAGAAAGATGAAGATTAACAATGTCCTTGATAAAATAATAATATCATCTGAAGATATCAGATTCGAAATCCTTCCTACGGGGGACATTTATACAATTTTATACCAAAACGAAAGTATTTCGATGTATCGGGCTAATATGCTGGAAGGAATGCTTGCAAATATATATTTGCGGCTGAGGATTGGAGAAGAAACCTATTCTACAAAATTGCTTGGAGTCAATTCACCAAGCCGTTTCCGTATCGGCAAAAAGCAAATGCTTTATGAAGGCGAGTTTCAGGATGTCCGTTATACCGTACATTTTAAACCTTGTGGTTTAAATTGGTTTTGGAAAGTCCGACTCGATACAGAAAGAGAAGGTGTTTTTGCGGAAATATATTATGGTCAGGATGTTTCTTTAAACTCCCCTAACGCAAACGAAGCTTATGTTTGCCAGTATCTTGACCATCAAGCTAAATATTTTAACGATGCATATCACATCCAAACCAAGCAAAACCAAGGCAGACCTTTTATATTACAACAAGGGACTCTTACCCCTAATGTCGCTTATGGAACGGACGGCTTTGATTTTTTTGGAAGGGAATATAAAATTGACAATCAGATTAAGGCAATAAAAGAAGGTAAATTACCTTCCCGGATTTATCAATATGAATTCGCTTATATCTCTTTTCAAACTCCGAAGGTTAACTTAAAAGAACCTTATGAAGCCTTGTTTTATGCTTCTTTTCATCCAAACTATTTTGAAAAGGGAGTTGAATGGAAAAGCGTAGAAGAATTAAAAGCTCTTTATGATTCGATACCGCTTGAAGAGGAATATGCTCTTTTTCCAAAGGTTGATACAAAAATCTCTTTCCAAGAGATCTATCCCTATGTTCCTTTTAGTAACTCTGAACTGGAGGAGATGTTTCCAGAACAACTCTTTATTGAAGAAGAAGCAGGAAAGAAACTTTCTTGGTTTTCGAGCAAAGGAACACATTATGTTCTCGGAGAAAAGGAAATCTATCTTGAAAGACCGCATGGGAACATTATTACGAATCAAGGTATGCGGCCGGTCGAAGTTCCCGGCATCGCTTCTACAAACTACATCTTCGGAATCTTTAACTCCCATATCAGCTTAGGAAATGTTCAATTTCACCGGATGATCAGTAGAAACAAAACTCCATTAAATGTTCTCAAGACTTCCGGACAAAGGCTTTTCATCAAGCATGAAGGAAAATATAAACTCCTTGCTTTACCCGGTGTCTATGAAATGAATTTCAATTCCTCCGCTTGGTATTATAAGATCGATGATGACATTATTAAGATCGAAACGGGGGTTCCGGCTAATGAGACTTTGGTAAGACTAGAGTTTTCCTCAAAATTAGGTAAAGCTTATGATCTTCTCCTCACCAATGAAATAGTGATGGGAGAAGCCGAATATTTGCATCCTTTAAATATAAAACAAGAAGGAAATGCTACTCTCTTTTATTTTGATCCAAGCACTATGGCCTATAAACATTATCCCGACTACCATTATCGAGCAGAGATAGAAACAGACGGAAAGTATGAATATTCTGGCGATGAAATCTTCTTTGATGATGGGAAAAAGCGTGGCCATCCCTTACTTTGTGTGGAAATAAAAGCAGCAAGTAAATTTGCTTACACAATTTACGGTTTAACAAAAGTTTCCGAAAAACCGGAAGCAAAACCACTCAAAGATATAAAGGAAGAATATTATGACGTCCATTATGGGAATGCAGGAAGGTTTAAACTTGAAATTGAAACACATAATGAAAATTATGAAGAGATAGAAAAATTCAACCTTCTTGTGCCTTGGTACGTTCATAATGCCTTAATTCATTACGCAATTCCTCACGGCCTTGAACAATACGGCGGCGGAGCTTGGGGAACAAGGGATGTCTGTCAGGGACCAGCAGAACTTTTTATGACTTTTGGACGTTTTGATTTGGTAAAAAGAATTATTCTGAAAGTCTATGAAAGACAATTTATTGAAAACGGTGATTGGCCACAATGGTTTATGTTCGATGCTTATGAAAGAATTCAAGCAGACAGCAGCCATGGTGATATCATTGTTTGGCCGCTTCATCTTTTAGCATATTATATGCTTTATTCCGGAGACAAGGAAATATTAAAAGAAGTCGTTCCTTATACAAGTTTAAAAACAGGCGAAAAGGTCAATCCGGAAAGCATTTATCAGCATGTACAAAAACAAATCGCAACCATCAAAGCTAATTTAATTGAAGGAACATATCTTTCCGGTTATGGTGGCGGCGATTGGGATGATACTTTACAGCCGGTAAGAAGCGAACTTCGAACGACAATGGCGAGTTCCTGGACGGTCGCTTTAACTATCGAAGCTTTGGAAACATTCCTCTTTACCTGTGATGAGGAAGAAGAAATCAAGGAATTGGTAAAAAATATTAAAACGGATTACAAGAAATATTTCTTAAAGGATAATGTTCCTTCAGGTTTTGTACAAATCCAGGGTGATAATATAAGGCATATTGTTCATCCGAGTGATGAGATAACCGGAATTAAATACCGCTTGTTATCCTTTAACCGCGGCTTTATTTCCGAAATCTTTTCTGAAGAACAATTAGCATCCTACTTGGATATTATCGACAAAAACCTTCTCCATCCCGACGGCGTCCGTTTGATGGATACAACTGTAAAATATCAAGGCGGGATTCCGAAAATATTTGTTCGCGCAGAAACGGCAACCAATTTCGGAAGAGAAATCGGACTTCTCTATATTCATGCACATATCCGCTACCTGGAAGCAATGGCTAAAATCGGCGAAGCAGAAAGACTATTTAAAGGCTTGAAGGTAATCAATCCGATTCGGATTAAAGATAATGTAGCAAATGCTCTTTTCCGTCAAAACAATGTTTACTTCACAAGTTCCGACGGAAAATTCCTGACCCGCTATCAAGCCGATCGCGATTTTGATAAACTGAGAACCGGGGAAGTTTCCGTTAAAGGCGGCTGGCGCTTATATTCAAGCGGACCGGGAATTTATCTGAAGCAATTGCTTAATTCGTTCTTAGGAATTAAATTCCTCGACAATGAATTATATATTGATCCGGTACTTCCGAAATCCTTAAGTGGTTTAAAATTATATTTCCACTACAAAAATTATGAACTTAAAATCACATATGAGATTACAAATGAAACCGGAGTCGAATATGTAATCGTGAACAGCAAAAAAATCGACTGTAATACTGATCTTAGAAAATACCGGAAGAGCGGTGTTATCATACCTGACAGTTACTTAAAAGCCAGCAACGAAATTTTTGTGAAGATGTAATCAAAATAGCATAAGCCGGGTTTTCCCGGCTTTTAGCATTTATTTCAAAAGAGTTTTTAAATCTTGAAGAAAATTATTAATGGCGTCTTGGGGAGTTGCCCAAGAGGTAACAAGCCTAATAGTTGTTGTATCCTTGTTTTTTTCCCAGATTTCAAAATCATAATTTTCCGTTAATGCTTGTACAATTCTATTATCCAAAACAATAAACTGTTGATTGGTTGGAGAATCAAAAGCAAATTTAATATTTAAATTTTTAAGACCAGCCTTTAATAACATTGCTATCTCGTTGGTATGGCGTGCGAGCCTAAAAATGAGATTATCAGTAAATAAGGCCTCAAACTGAATTCCGAGTAAGTAGCCCTTTGCAAGCATCCCACCATTTTGTTTGAGGATATTTCTAAATCCTTCCTTTAAACCAGGATTGACGATAACCAAGGCTTCTCCGAGCATTGCACCGTTTTTAGTTCCGCCGATATAGAAAACATCTGACATTTCCGCAATATCAGCAAGCGTTAAATCATTTTCATCTGCGGTTAAAGCAACACCGAGTCTTGCGCCATCGATAAAAAGATAAAGGCCTAGTTCTTGGCACTTATTAAAAATTGCTTCTAATTCTCTCTTTTTATAAATGGTTCCAATTTCAGTCGAGTTTGAGATATAAACCATCCGCGGCACAACCATATGTTCGCCGCTATGTTTACTACACACAAGTTCAATTTTCTCAGGCGTTATTTTTCCGTTTTCTCCTGAAACAAGTAATATTTTATGACCCGAAGCTTCAATGGCTCCTGATTCATGGACATTAATATGACCACTATCAACAGAGATTACAGCTTCATAAGGCTTAAGTGAATGAGCAATAACAATTTTATTGCAGCTTGTCCCTCCTACCAAGAAATGAATATCAACATTATTATTTTTTATTTCCTTTTGAATCAACTTTCTCGCAAGATCCGAATGCCTATCAAGGCCATAACCGAGATTTTGTTCAGTCAAAGTTTGTTTGATTAATTCTAAAATTTCTGGATGCACAAGTTCACTATAATCATTCCGAAAACTATACATCTTATTACCTTCTTTCTGAATTGATTATATCAAAATAAATAGTTTTTGTGAATACGAAGAAAGAAGAAAAAAGAATTTACAAAACTTTGTTGTTATGGTATAATAATTAAGCAAATCACGGAGGAGTACCCAAGCGGCTGAAGGGGCTGGTCTCGAAAACCGGTAGGTCGTGCAAGCGGCGCAGGGGTTCAAATCCCCTCTCCTCCGCCATATTAGCACAACAGTGTTGATACAATAGTATTGACCTTATAGAATACGAAAGTAGGGAGAATATCCCTTTTTTCTTTCTTCAATGCAAGTCTGTGTATCACTTTATCAAAGTGGTTTGTAGACTTTTTAATTATTACAATCAATAAAAACACGAAAGCATAATAAAAACACGAAAGGTC
>DUTX01000046.1 GCA_012841865.1 Acholeplasmataceae bacterium
CAAAAGAAATCAAACCGATTTATGAAAGCGTGATTTTCGAAATTCCAACGAACGCTCTAAAAAATTTCGAATGGCGTGCAGGAGCTGTTCGCAACATTATCGAAATTACAGATAATCAAAAAATGTTTGAAGAAATGAAAAAAGCGGGCTTAGAAGAGCGAGACTTCTTTAAATCGTGTAAAATTGACTATAAAGTTTTAGCTGATTTGCTTGGCAAAAGCGAAAAGGCTTTCATTGAAGATTACGGCGAATTAATCGATTTTAAGCAAAAGCAAACAAAACCAGTCTTAAAAATTTTAGCTTAAAATGGCCTGCGGGTGCCATAAACCCCGCATTTTTTATAAAACAAAATGAGGAATAACAAAATAATATGAGAAAAGTATTTTTAATGCAACCGTTGCGATCAGGTAAGACAACAAAGGCAACGTATGAGTTTGTTAAAGATCCTGATAATACAATTTTTGTTACGCACGATTATGAAATGGTGAAGTGCATTCACAATAGAGTTAGCGGTAACTTAAAAAACGTCACATCTCCCAATCAGTTTAAAAACAAAATTATTGGAAGAAGACCTAAAAACATAATATTAGACGACTATATGTTTTTTAAAAACAGAGATGAGATTTATAAAGAAATTCAAGTAAGGCAACCTGATAATGTTTATATATTTTCAACTTCCGATAAATTGTATGATAAAAAAATATTTGACTTCGTAAAAGAAAATAAACGAACAACATCATACCAAGGTTTATTACAAAAATATGGTGATAAATTGACTGAGTGTATTGAAAAAGAAATTTATAATTTATACTATAATTTTTTAACAGATGATGACACTATACTAATTGATGGTGAAAAAGCCCTTCAATTCTGTTATGATAAATTAGCGAAAGAAGAACTCGAATATTGTGAGAAAAAACAAAATAACTGATATTTACAAACAAACAAAGGAATAACAAAATGGATATAATGGAAAACAAAGAAGAAATGGACACGGGGTTTGTCACAAAAAGAACTTGGTCATACATTACAGATAAAGTGAAACTACCTAAATGCACTGGATATAAAAACTGTACTGATTGGGGACATGAATTTGATTGCGATGCAATACACGGTCAAAGCTGTGAAGATTGTCTCTGCACATATAAAAGCCTCGGAGGGCTATGGCATCCTGAGACAGGCAAAAAAATACATCCTGTAATGGCGCGGCTGCGCTACGGTGCAAAAAACACCGAACAACTACTTCAACCTAATTTACAAACAAGCAAACAACTACTTCAACCTAATTTACAAACAAACAAACAAAGGAATAAAAAATGGCTTACTTAAATAAAGTGATGTTAATCGGAAATCTTGGCAGAGACCCAGAAATCCGCATGACAGCAACAGGTCGCAAGAAAGTTTCTTTTTCTTTGGCGACTAGCAAACGATATAGAGATGCCGCTGGTGAGCAAAAAGAAATCACTGATTGGCATAATGTTGTGGGCTGGGGAAAGACTGCGGATATTTTTGAACAGCTCAATGTGAGAAAAGGCACCAGTCTATTTGTCGAGGGTTCTATTTCTTATCGCAGTTGGGACGATCAAAACACAGGTCAAAAAAAATACATCACAGAAATTAATATAGATGTTTTTCAATTGCTAAGCAAAGCAGACTACACAGCAATTTCGCAAGGTCGCGAATATAGTGCAAGCACATACGCAACGCCAACAGGCGAAGCGGATTTGAACGATTTGCCATTTTAAAAAACAGGAGAAATCATTATGACAAAAGAAATTAACGGCTTAACGAGCGATAGAGCGAAGACCCACGGCGACTTTGATTTATCGAGCTTGTTTGTTCGCAGAGTTTACAAAGAGATAACC
>DUTX01000047.1 GCA_012841865.1 Acholeplasmataceae bacterium
GCCGTTCTGATAGTCGTTTTTTTTGTTATACAATAGGTACCATTTACTATTGCCGTTTGTCATTTCCCATACTTTAATTTTCATAATATCCCCTCTCCTTCTAATCGTTTATTAGCGCTTGGGCTTGTGACAACCGCTTCCATATTATGCCCGGCCATAAGGCCGGGCCACTCTACTTTTTTTCAATAGCTTCTAATATTGCCGCGTTCGTTTCATCGGTCGCTTGATTATTCCAATTTTCTTCCCATGCTTCTACGCCGTCCATTATTTCATATAAAACCTCTTCACCGATGATATAATAAAGCATGTTGATGAGTTTTTCCGGGTCGCTCAAATCCGTGCAGACTTTACCGAAATTGTATTTTTCGTATTCTTGTACTTTTTCGATTGCTTTGAATACGTCGTAATCTTTTAGCGCCTCTTTGGCTTTATATGTTCCAATAATGTAATAATCGGCGTAAAATAGTTCATGATGCAAATTCCCATAATACCCGGTGTAACCATTTTTCAGCGCTTCGATTATGGCGGCTCTTGCTTCCTCTCTCATTTCTCGCTCTTTTTTATTCATTGCTCATCTCTCCTTTTTTTTTATAGTTGGCCATTATCGGCCATGGAATAGGTATTGCAGTGTGCTACTATGATATGGTCAAGTAAGTTTATATCTAGTAATGTCAAGATGTTTTTTACTTTTTGTGTTACATTAATGTCGGCTCTCGATGGACCCGGCGTCCCCGATGGATGATTATGCGCTAATATGACGGCTTTTGCATTAGTCAACAGTGCTCTAGTAACAATTTCTCGAGGATAGATTGCTGATTCGTCCACTGTTCCCCTCGCCACCTCAAAGCATCCTACCACTTGATGTTGAGTGTTTAAAGTAAGCATTATCATTTTTTCATATGATAGGTTGTCCATCTCATATAGCTCTTTGCATACTTCAGCCGCCTGTGTAGATGATGTTATTTTTTTGTCTAGATTATATAGCCCGCTGTGTTCCTGTACAAGTCGAACATCATACTTTTTAAATATTGCCGCCATTGTTTGACTTCTCCTTTCTTTTTCCGGCACTTATGGCCGGGCATTTTATATTCATAGTAATTATATCAAATATATATGATAATGTCAATACATTTCATCAAGTCTATTTGATATATTTACACCGTTTCAAATTGTAACAAAAGGTAGACATTATGTTACGTTTAACCCGTACCCGGGGGGCAATAGGTTTTTGCCAGCGGGTACACGTCACCTGTTTTACCACCCGAAAAAACAAAAAGTTGCTAAATTTTTGCAAATAATACTTGACAAATATAAGTTATATATGATATACTTAATTTGAAACAAGAGATAGGAGGTTAATAACATGAAAATAGGCGAAGCAATCAGACAAGCAATGAAAAATCAAAAAACAACTCAGAAACAATTAGCCGATAGAATTGGTGCTAAAAGTCAATCTGTAATATCCGAAAGGTTAAGAATGGACAATTTAAGCATTAATACAGTAATAGAAATGCTAGATGGGATTGGTTATGAAATGGTTATTCAGGAAAAGAAACGTGGACGTAGACCCGAAGGGCAAATTATTATCGATAGGGGTGAGGATAAATGATATATGCTTACTTGAGAGTTAGTTCAACAGATCAAAATTTAGATAGACAATTAGAAGCGGTAAAAAATTATCGTCCCGAGTTGGAAGATGAAAACATTTTTGCTGATAAGCAAACTGGTAAGAATTTTGAAAGAGAAGAATA
>DUTX01000048.1 GCA_012841865.1 Acholeplasmataceae bacterium
ATCATTTTCAAAGGATAACCGGCGCCGATTTTTAAATCTCCAAAACAAATCTTTTTTTTATCTTTAAGCACTGAGGAGAGATATTTTTCAAAGTTTACAATTGAATAAAAACCTTTCTTTTTAATTCCGTTTACGAATTTTGCGGATCGGCTTCCACGCATAGAAGTAATAATCCTGGGATTAAAGTCATTAACCAACTCCTCAATTTCATGGGAATTATAGCCGGCAGCAACCAAGGCAGCAAAAACGGCTCCGATAGAAGTTCCGCCCACTTTATAAAAGCGAAACCCCCTTTTTTCAAGAAACCTAAGCACCCCGACATAGGCCAAACCCTTGATTCCGCCGCCTTCAAAAACGGCATTTATTTTCATCTCATCACCTATATTAATATATGACAAATAATAAAAACCGTAAAAGGAATCTAAAAAAGGGACTTGCGCCCCTTAACTTTCGCCGCGAATGTTTCTATAAACGACATCTCTTTGTTTTTTGCCTTGTAGATATTCTATGATTTCTAAAGCGAAATCAAGCGAGAATGCCATTGCTTTAGCAGTGATGATATTTCCGTCTCTTACAACATTTTTCTTTTGTTGGAAATTTCCTTCAATACCTTCCTCACAAGTGGGAAAGCAAGTATAGTTGCGATTTTTCAAATATCCGAGTTTTCCAATTAACATCGGAGCCGCGCAAATTGCTGCAACAAGTTTTTCTTGTTCCATAAAAATTTTGATTAATTCTGATACTTCTTCTTTTTTATTTAAAACATTAAAAACCGCTCTGCCTCCGGGAATTACGAGGAAATCATATTCTTCCAGCTGCAAATTCTTAAAAAGCATATCAGCTTGAACTTGAATATTATAAGCCGAAGTAACAGCCAAAGAATCAAAGCTAACGGTCGTAATTTGCAGTTTGCTTCTTTTTAAAACATCAATTGTAGCAATGGCTTCAGTATCCTCGAAACCGTTCGCAAGAATAACAATCCCTTTCATTTATTTACCCCCTTTCTTTGATATTGTCCGTATAAAAGCTTTACGATATGAACAAAGATATCTTTTCTCTTTACAATTCCTTCCGTTAAATAACCGATAGCACCTTCCTTAGAGCGCACCTCTTTCTGGAGATGTTCTTCCATCACATCAGCTAATTCCTTACCGGAAAGTATTTTTTCTTTGGTGAAATCGGGAAGAGGAATTCTCGTGCCGCCCGCATAATAAATATTGCCTTCCAAATCGATTAAAACGCCCCAATTCACAAGGAAAAGCATTCCTGCTTGCATTTGAACTCCGGCTTCGAGTCCGATTCTAATCCCATCAGTGGGAAGAGCTAAAGCTCTGTTCTGTGCACCTTGAATTGTTTCCAAGTCGCTCAAAGGCTGAGCTTTAACTCCGCTTTCCACCGCAAGCGGAAATACCTCGTAATCAACAAACACTTCCTTAACAGCTGCTATTTTTACTTTGTTTAAGGAACCGAGGTAACATTTAATCATTTTGTAATTCTTCCAAACGTTTGCGGTCAAAATCTTTAATAATTTCTAAGATCATCGTTTTCACCGCTTCAACATCATCAATATGAATCATTGCTGCAGTGGAGTGAATGTAACGACCCGGAAGTCCGATTGTCGTTGCTAAGGCGCCAGAACCAGCATATTGTGCGGCTGCGGCATCGGTGCCGCCCATCGATAGAAATTGTTGGAATTTAATCCCTTTATCGTTCGCCATTTTTTCAAAATAAGTTTTGAGCCGTGGATTCATAATATTGCGCGGGTCATAATAACGTAGTAAGAACCCTTCGCCAAGTTTTCCGAAAGCGCGAGGATGGTTCTTATCGAGAATATCTCCGACCGGTGAAACATCAATTGCAATAAAAAGATCAGGTTTTACCATTTGCGAGGCTGTTGTTGCGCCACGAAGTCCAACTTCCTCTTGAACCGTTCCGCCGGCAATGACAGTGTTGGAATGGTGAATATTTTTTTCTTTCAATTCACGGATTATTTCAAGCGCCATCCCGCAACCAAAACGATTATCCCATGCCTTCGAAACAATCTTTTTTCCATCTTCGGTAATATAATATTGGTTCAGAAAGGTAATCTGCTGGCCAATTTCTACTCCCATTTCCCGAGCATGTTCGCGACTGTCAGCACCGATATCAACTGTAAGGTCATCAAAACTCGGTTGCTGTGGTTCTTTACCTCCGCGAGTCATATGGGGAGGCACTGCTCCGACCACACCGCGAATGGTTTTTTCTTCCGAAACAATCACTTGAACATTTTGAGAAATCATCACATTTGGGTTGATTGAGCCAATCGGAATCATCTTCAACATTCCCTTTTCTGTAATTCCGGTAACCATGGCACCGACTTCATCCATATGTCCTGCAACCATTATTGTCGGACCGTCTCCTTTTTTTATCCCAAAGATGCTTCCAAGTTTGTCTTGAATAATCTCATCAGCATATTTTGAAAGCTCAGCCCGCATATATTTACGGACAGATTTTTCAAAACCAGCAACTGCATTCAAATTTACCAAGTCTTCATAAATTTTCATTCTTTCTCTGATATTCATTTCATCACCTTCAAATAATATATTGTTTTTCCAAGTTGTTTGAACTTTTCTTCATATTCCGTTGTAATAATTTCTTCAGTATTATTTTCATGAAGATTCAAATTTACTTCCAAAAATTTATAACCAAAATTATTTAAACTGATTAAACTATATTCATAGAAATTTCGATTGTCGGTCTTCAATTCAATTTCCCCGTTATCAATCAAAATTTCCTGATAAAGTTTTAAAAAGCTTTCAGAAGTCAAACGGCGTTTCTCGTGGCGATTCTTCGGCCATGGATCGCTGAAATTAAGGTAAATCTTCGTTACTTCCTCTTTTCCAAAAACCTGATTTAGTTCATTAGCATCAATATTAATTAAATATAAGTTAGCAGGACGCGCAACTATTATTTTTCTTGCTGCTCTGAGCATAATACTTGAAGAAACCTCTAAACCTAAAAAATTGATGTGCGGATTTTTAATCGCATTTTCCCAGATAAACTTCCCTTTTCCCATGCCGATTTCTAAGTGCAGCGGATTTGTGTTTTTAAAGATTTCTTGCCATTTTCCGTGGTTTTGGAAAGGATCTGGATGGACTAATTCTTGATATTTCTCCAGTTTTTCCTTTGCGTTTTTAATATTTCTCAATCTCATTTTGTTAACTCATATACGGCTTTTGCCATAATTGCTGTCGCAAGAATAATATCTTCAATTTCAACATACTCATCCACCTGGTGTGCAACTTCCTCGCGTCCGGGAAAACCGGGGCCGAAAGCAACGCCTTTTTTCAAAGCTCGAGCATAAGTTCCGCCACCAATCGTAAGGAGAGGTGTCTTGTCATCGCCTGTATATTCAATATAGGCTTGGTGAAGCGTCTTCACCAAGGGATCGTTTTTATCGACATAATGAGGTTCTTGATCCGATTTTACTTCTAATTTTAAACCATACTTTTCCGCAATGCTTCCAAACTCTTTTAAAAAATGCGCTTTGTTCCAATTTATCGGATAGCGAAGATTAAGTCCGAGTCGGCCTTTGCCGTTTTCGATTTTTAAAAAAGCAACATTGACGGTTAAATCCTTCATTTCCGGATCGGAGAAATCAAGATTAATCTTTTTAAAACGCGAATCGGTCAGGTTTTCGTTGATGAAGTTGAGAAAAGGATCTTGAAGATGTTTACCTAAAAACTCAGAGAGCCCCACCAAGGCATTAATACCGTTCTTGGGTTCCATCGCATGCGCGGCTTTTCCAAAGATTTTTATTTCTTCATCATAGTCGCCTTTTAAGCCGGTTTCCTTAAGATATATAGAAAAAGCTTTTTTCAAGTCTTGGGAAACTTTGGCTTTGGCTAAATCGGGAACGACATTATAACGATCTCCTGCTGAAAAGGAAATTCCGGAAGGAGTTATTCCGGTGATATCAAGGGACATAATTCCCTTTTCCGCAAAAATAACCGGAAAATCAGCATCCGGACTAAAACCCAGATCCGGCATTTCACATTCCTTAAAGTATTCAGGCAAATCACGCCAATGGCTTTCTTCATCGGTACCGATGATAAGTCGCACCCTTTTCTTCGGCTCAAAACCTAAATCCTTCAAAGCTTTCAGTGCATATAAGGCGGAGATGGTCGGCCCTTTGTCATCGCTTGCGCCACGGGAATAAATTCTCCCTTCAGAAATCGTTCCGGAAAAAGGCGGAAATTTCCAATCTCCGACTGCCGGCACGACATCGACATGACATAAGATACCGAGGATTTCTTCGCCTGCTCCGTATTCGATATGTCCGGCCACATTTCCTACATTCCTCACTTCAAAGCCCATTTCTTCCCCCAAAGCAAGCACATAATCGAGGCTTGCTCTGATGCCTTCACCGAAAGGAGCTTCCGGCGAATCACTTTCAACAAGAGTGCTATCAATTCTTAGCAAACCTTGCATATCCGCAAGCATTTTCTCTTTGTTCTTTTTTATAGTTTCTAAGAAATTCATATATTCACCTATTATTTTTATGTTGTATTCTTGATGTATATTATACCATTCTTTGGGTAAAATTAAAACAGATATTAGCAAAAGGAGTGATTTGATGAATCTGGATATCAGACAAGCGGTTAAAAACAATTTAGTAAATGCCAGTAACATAGATGTCTTAAATACCATCAATGATGCAATGACAATTTCGGAAGAAAAAGTTTTGCCGGGACTAGGAGTCTTGTTTGAACTTTACTGGCAAGGCGCAAATGATGAAGAACGTAATCGAATTGCCTTAACCATCGCCAACAGCATGAGGCAGTAAGAAAATGAGATTCCAAAACGGAATCTCATTTATTTTTCCTAAATACTACTTTAAATCCTTCAACAATATTTTCTGGGGTAAAGCCGTAGTGTTTTAATAAAGCCGGATAAGGTCCGCTTAAACCGAAGCTATTGATGTTTAGCAGTTTGCCTTTTGGCCCGAGGTATTTATAGAAGTGAGCAGCTTCGCTCATTTCAATGGCAATTTTATTTGTAACTTCAAAAGGTAAAACATGGTTTTGATATTCCTCGCTCTGTTTTTCAAAAAGGCAAATACTCGGCATACTGACAACACGAACATCATAACCTTCTTCGCGAAGCATAGTTTGCGCACTCAGAGCAAGACTAACCTCAGATCCGCTTGCAATTAAAATTCCGTCCAAGTTTTCTTTTTCATGTGCCAAGATATAACCCCCGAATTTAACCTTCTGGGTAGCATTGTCTTCTGTTACACTCGGCAAGTTTTGTCGCGTAAGAACGATTGCGGTGGGATTATGTTTAGAATAATACGCAACTTCCCATGCGCCTTTGACTTCGTTAGCATCAGCAGGACGAATAACATTGAGTCCGGGAATGCTTCTTAGCATTGTCAACTGTTCAATCGGTTGGTGAGTCGGCCCATCTTCGCCAACTGCAATCGAATCATGGGTAAAGACATAGATAACCGGTAACTTCATCAAAGCAGCAAGGCGAATTGCCGGTTTCATATAATCCGAGAAGACAAAGAATGTTGAACAAAACGGTTTTAAACCACCGTGTAAAGCGATACCGTTGGTTATTGCTGCCATCGCATGTTCCCGAACGCCGAAGTTAATATTGCGTCCGAGACGATTTGCAAGTCCAAAGTCACCGTCCGCACCTTTAGCTCTTGTTGAAGCGGTCAAATCGGCAGAACCACCGATAAAACCGGGATGAATTTTACTGATTGCATTTAAAATTTCACCGCTAGAAACACGGGTTGCTTTATTATAATCATTAGAATATTTAATAATATTCTCAAAATCAATCAAGAAATCATCATTAAGAAGTCTTTCAAATTCCTTGTAAGCTTCTGGATATTTTTCTTGATATTCCTTGCATGCTTCTGACCACTTTTGATAAGCTTCTTCGCCTCTTTTTCCGAAAGTTTCCCGATAAAACTCATATACGGAAGAATCGACCCCAAATGCTTGTCCGCCAAGATCTGCACGCATCTTGTCTACTTCTTCTTTGGGAAGCGGACTGCCATGAACTTTCGAAGTGTTTTCAGATGCGGAACCGCGACCGATAATCGTTTTAATTTCAATTATCGTCGGTTTGGTGGAATCTTGAGCTTTTTTAATGGCTTTAACAACCGCATCAACATCTTCCCCGTCTCTTACATGCAAATAATTCCAATTCATCGCTTCATACTTTTCACGAATATTTTCGCTATTAGCGTTTTTCACTTCGCCGTCGAGCTGAATATCATTGGAATCATAAAGAACAATCAATTTATTTAAACCGAGATGCCCCGCAAGGCTGATTGCTTCTTGAGTTACGCCTTCCTGCAAATCTCCGTCTCCACAGAGAACATATGTATAATGATCAATAAGTTTTAATTCATCGCGGTTGAATTTTTCTGCAAGAAACGCTTCCGCAAGCGCCATTCCCGCCCCTTCCGCAATTCCCTGGCCCAAGGGGCCGCTTGTTGCGTCTACCCCAGGAGTAAGATCGCATTCGGGATGCCCCGCTGTGATGCTTCCAAATTGCCGAAAATTAGCCAGATCCTCTTGTGTAAGGTTATAACCTAAAAGATGCAACAGCGAATATAGAAGTGAAGAGCCGTGACCTGCCGCCAGGATGAAACGGTCGCGATTTATCCAATTTAAGTCTTTTAAAGAGGTGCGAACAAAACGTGAGTATAAAGCATGAATCATCGGCGCCGCTCCGAGCGCAATACCAGGATGTCCCGATGCAGCTTTCGTGCTTTGTTCAACGGAAAGAACTCTTAGTGTTTGAATCGCTAATCTTTCTTTAGTCATTTTTACCCCCTTGTTTATCTTCTTTCAACAATTTATATATATAAGGAGCACGGTCTCCGAATGAACACTTAACAACTTTTCCAACAAGCAAAACGCCGGTTGCGCCCATTTCTTTTAATTCTTCGGTTTGAACTTTCTCCAAATCTTTAACTGCGACCGAGACTCTGCTCATTTGAACATTTACCGTTTCAATATTATCTTTGCCGCCAAAAAGTTCTAAAAACAATTGTCTTTGCGAATCATCTTCACTTACGCGGATTGATTCTTCCCTTTCTCTGCTCCTAGCTCTGTTTTTTCTTAAGGCAACTATAATAGCATAGACCATCAGAATCAATATCGGCAATATACAAATGCCAAGAATTATTAAAGCAATATCATCATTTGTCAGTAAAATCAACATATAATCTCCTTTTTCTTTTTTGTAATATTATACCATATCTTTGCCCGATTTTGTGAATAAAATTAGTAAAAACTCAGATAATTTAAAATTGCGTTTCTAAAATTTAATATTTTTGTTATAATGTTAGAGAAAGGTGTATTATGGATCAGTTTTGGAATATTATTAAATATATACTGCTGGGCCTTGTTCAAGGGGTAACCGAACCGTTACCGATATCTTCCAGCGGTCATATGATTATTTTTGATAGTATTTTTGATAATGTCGTGCCTTTTGAGGCGATGAATAATTTTCAGATTATAGTAAATACGGCTTCTTTAATTGCGATTATCATATATTATCGCGGCTTTTTAAAAGAAATTTTAGTCGGGAGTTTCCAATATCTTTTTCGAAAAAACAAAAGTGAAGCTACTAAATTTCATTACTTATTATTGGTTTTAATCGCTTCTGTTCCAGCGGGAATCGTGGGATTAATTATTAAAACCCTGGAATTTGACCATTATTTTACGAATATAGTTTGCGTTGCAATTTGTTTATTTATAACAGGTTTGCTTTTATATTATGTCCATAAACAAACTCCGTATCTTACCAGAGAAAACCTAAATTGGAAAGACGCGCTTTTTATGGGCACCGGCCAAGCTATCGGGCTCTTACCTGGCATCAGCCGTTCGGGTATTACCTCTTCTTTTGGGATTACTAATGGAATTAAAGTCGAAACGGCCTTTCGATTTTCATTTATGATGTATATACCGGCGAGCATCGGTGCTACATTTTTAGGTATCTTTGATCTTTCCAAAAAAGAAAACATCAATGTTTTAGGCTATATCGGTGCTTTTCTCGCTAGTTTCATCGGTACATATTTTGCGGTTAAATTCTTTTTTAAACTCCTAAAAAAACGGAACCTTAAATATTTCGCTTATTATTGTTTCGCTGTATCCAGCATCCTTCTTATCTTAATCTTTGCAGGTGTATTATGAACAAGCTAGTTTTATGTACAACTAAAGATGAACTGCTAGAACATTATTTAATTAGAAAAGCGGTTTTTATCGACGAACAAAAGGTCAGTTACAAAGACGAATATGATTTTCAGGAAAAAGAAGCTCTCCCCTATTTATACTTTTATCGAGGTAAAGCAATCGGAGCCGCGAGAATAAAAATTGAGGAAGATTTTGCGAAACTGGAAAGAATTTGTATTTTAAAGCCATACCGCGGTTTAGGTTTAGGAAAAAAGTTTTTGGAAGAATTAATGGCATATGCAGTTAATTTGGGGATTAAAAGATTTGTCCTTGGCGCCCAAGCTTATGCCGTTCCCTTTTATGAAAAACTTGGGTTTATAATTGCCGGTGATTTATATTTTGATGCCGGAATTCCTCATTATAAAATGAAAAAAGAACCTTTACAATAGATTCTCATTCTTAAGTCAAGATAATGATATCTTGATTTTTTTATTCCCAAATGACAATAAACTATACAAAAAAATCACCTCATTCATATTCTATATTGAAAGTGAGGTGAATTATATGACATACGAAAGAAATTCATTTACAAAATTCAAAGACCGTAATTGCATTTTAGATACCATTATCAAAGTTGACCAAGCACAAAAAGAAGCTCTTATGGAAAAGGAATGCGATACTTGTGAAAGAAGTTTATTGCAAAAAATATTTAACACCCGACCGGTAACTTTTTACCTCTGTGATGGCAAACCATTTAAAGTCGATGTTCCTGGCGAGCCCCAAGATACAACTTTCTTCAGAATTGAAGAAATAAGAGGCGATTGCGTTTTACTTAGAATCTTAGTTAAGAAGGGCCCGTCTTGGGATTGCACCGATTTTACAGTTTTATTGAGCATTGATTGCATTTGTGCAATCCAATGTTTCCCGCCGATTTGGTGTGAAAAATGCGGAAAGAAGCGCCACGGTTATTAAAATTTAATAATAATAATATCCTCAATATCGTTTAAATAAATTTCCTCAACCCTCTCTTCTCCCGTCTTCACAAACAATTTGCTTTTATCTTTGTGGTAAGGAATACCTAGTATTTCCTGCCCTTTTACTATTAAGTTACAGAGTACAGGACGATTCTTTTTATACATCTCAATAATATTATTAAGTTTTCTTTCTTCTAAGAACTTCAACTTATTGAGGGTCGATTGTGTTTCTTTTTTGGTCTTTGAATCGCGACTATCATATATTTTCTGTTGAGGAACTTCATCCACTTGTGAATTAACCGTATTAATAAACATTAGCGGTCCTTTGTCTTTCATAATATATATCACCCCTATCATTATATGATGGGGGTGATGCTTTAATACGCTATTTGTTTTTATTATAAATGATTCTTAAACCTTCCATCAATAAATGGCGGTCATAAATTACTTCTTCTTCCAAATAATCTTTAACCATTAAAGCTTCGCCTCCGGTTAAGACAACTTTGGCTTCTTCACCAATTTCTACTTTCATTTTTCTGATTAAACCGTCAAGCA
Organism: Acholeplasmataceae bacterium; assembly: GCA_012841865.1. Classification (GTDB taxonomy): domain Bacteria; phylum Bacillota_I; class Bacilli_A; order ML615J-28; family CAG-698; genus DTU067. The sequence continues at coordinate 9,710 of DUTX01000048.1, forward strand.
TCGAGGCGGTTCCGAATATCATACCGCTTTGAATGCAAGTTACCGTATCTTTGCCGATTACATTGAGTGGAGAAACGGCTCGCGCTTCTTCCAGTTTCGCAGTTTTAGAAAACAAACTTGAATATGAAGTCCTAATTCCCGGAGATATAATACCTCCAACTAGTTCTTTGTCGCTGTTGACATAAAATAAAGTGATTGCAGTTCCCATATCGATGACGATGACCGGTGCCCCGTAGCGATAGTAACCGGCAACAACTCCGACTAAGATATCAGCTCCCAGTTGTTTGGGATTATCAGTTTTAATATGAATTCCACTTTTTACTCCCGGACCGACGAAGAGGGGGGTTATTCCAAAAAATTTCTTAATTGCTTTTTCAAAGATTGAATCCAGACTTGGAACAACGCTAGCAATAATTACTCCGGATATTTTTTTAGTGTCTAGTTTGTAGAAGTTAAAGATATCCATCAGCTTAAGCACATATTCATCTGCGGTTTGGTTCAGATTTGATTCCAGTCTAAATTCCGCAAGCAAATCACTTTTGTCATAAACGCCAAGAAATATATTAGTATTTCCGATATCAATACAAAGAAGCATAACTTCCTCTATGCCCGGGAGTTGTATTTCCCATCAGCAGTGCTAATGATAATCTTATCGCCGACATTGACAAAAAGCGGAACATTAACATGATAACCCGTTTCTACAACCGCATCCTTAGTTGCATTAGCGGCAGTGTTGCCTTTTACACCCGGAGCAGTTTCTACAACCTCAAGGACAACTTTTTCCGGAACTTGAACGCCTAGGATTTCACCTTGATATTCGATGACGGTTACCGATTCACCTTCGATGAGGAAATTCTTTTCATAAGCTAAATTGTCGCTAGGGATATCGATTTGTACATATGTTTCCATATCCATAAAGGCCATCAAATTTCCATCATCATAAAGATATTGCATCTTTTTCTTCTCAATTATAGCCCGGGGCATTTTTTCATCAGAGTTAAATGTATAATCAATAATAGATCCAGTCCGTAAATTCTTTAGTCGACTTCTAACAAAGGCTTGACCTTTTCCTGGTTTTACATGCTGAAACTCCAGAATTTGATATATGTTCCCTTGATATTCAATCGTCATTCCAGTTTTAAAATCATTACTTGATACCATAATTTCCTCCTAGTTCTTTTTATTTATTATAATACAAAATTCTACGTTTGTATAGTATTTTTTCTTTAGTCGATAATCTCTAGGATCCAGCTGAGTTCAATGTTACTTCTCGGTTCCAATAAAATCAAGTCCGCTTTTTTTAGAAAATCGTAGTCGGAAAGAAAATTATCCGGATAACCAACCCACGGTTCCAAACAAACAAAGGGAGCTTTTTTTGATCCCGGAGACCAGATAGCGAAAGTATTAAAGTCCGAAAAATGAATTCTTAAACCTTTCCCGCTCTTGTTTAAAAGCGCCGCCCAATCAGATTTCACATTCAAAATCACAATCGTATCAATATCAAATATTTCGTGCTTTAAATCAAGTTTTTTTAAATTACTATATTTTCGAACATTTTCATTTAAATTTATCAGCCCGTCTTTTTCTATTTTTGGGCAAGAAAAACTTTCTGCTTTTTCAAAATATACTGCATACGATTCAAAATCATCCTCAGGATAAAGCGGACAATTGATGCCGGGATGAGCACCGATATTAAAAGGCATAATCTTGCTGTCGAGATTAAAAACTTGATAAGTCGTGATTAAACTTTTCTCCTGCAGACTATATTTTACATTCATTCGATATTTAAAAGGATACAAGGTAAGTGTTTCTTCTGTAAAAGAATTTGTTAAGATTATTTCATTTTCGTTTTTGGATACCAAATTAAAATCCAAATCACGAATAAATCCATGTTTATTTAAATAGTATTCTTTACCAAAAATAATCGTCTTATTATCCTTCAAGCTTCCGATAATCGGGAAAAGCAAAGGGGATTGCCGATTCCAATAAGCAGGATTTCCGTTCCAAAGATATTCTCTTTCTGCAGTTTTAAAAGATGCCAGTTCCGCGCCTAATGGATTTACTGTTGCTTTAAGAAATTCATTTGTTATTTGATACATATTTATCCCTCACTTACTTCTAATATTATACCATTAACTTAAGAAATTTACACGATAGTATATACTTAAATAATTAATATAAAGTTTCATCTTATGGTATAATTATAAATGGTGAAATTATGGAAATTATTAAAATTACTCCTCAAGGTCTGTGTAAAGGCGTAATCAATGCCATTCATATTGTAAACCGCGCTTTAATGGATCCAAATACAAATAAGCCGATTTATATGCTAGGTTCTTTGGTTCATAATCAAAACATTGTCGGTGCGCTTTCCAAAAAAGGAATAATTATTTTGGAAGGAAAAACAAGATTAGAAATGTTGGATCATATCGAAAGCGGAACTGTAATCTTTACCGCACATGGCGTCAGCAAAGAGGTCAGGAAAAAAGCAGAGGAAAAAGGGCTTGCTATTATTGATGCCACATGTAAAGATGTCAAACAAAGTCATGAAATAATCCAAGAATACCTGGAAAATGGTTATCTGGTCCTTTATTACGGGGTTAAAAACCATCCGGAAACAGAAGGAGTTCTCGGAATCTCTTCTAATATAATTGTTGTCAGAGACAAAGAAGATATTGAAAATCTCCCTGAATATTCAGGAAAAGTCGCCCTGGCAACACAAACCACCATGTCCTTTTTGGATGCAGTTGCTTTCCACCAACTCCTCTTAAAGAAATATCCACAAATTGAGTTGATTGAAGAAGTCTGCAATTCTACAAGAATTCGTCAACAAGCGGTCCTTAAGCAAAAAGAACAACTAGACTTACTGATTGTTGTTGGTGACCCTTCAAGTAATAACAGTAAAATGTTGAAGGAGGTTGCGGAAAAGAAGGCTGGATTAAAAGCAATAATGGTTGAAAGCCTTGAAGATTTAAAACAGTATAACTTTTCGGGTTATAAAAGAATTGGTATTACCGCCGGTGCTTCTACTCCAAATGCTATTGTTAATGAAATTCTTGCCAAGCTTCCGCAAGGTGTTTTTCAAACCGAGCTGGTTACGGATGATTATTTGGTTTCGAAAAAATAATCCTCTTCCGATTGGAAGAGGATTTTTTTAACTTCTTAAGCTGGCTTTGAATTTTTCTTCGAGCCGTTTAAGAATTTTGTTTAGCTTTTGATTTATTATTTCATCGCTTAAGGTTTCACTTGCGGAAAACTCAAGTTTAATTGCTATTGATTTTTCTTCAGACCCTACCTTTTCGCCTGTATAGATATCAAAAAGAGTGATATTGCTTAAAAGCGTTCCTTTTATGTTTTTGATTTCAGCTAAGATTTCGCCTACCGGAAGATCTTTGGCAACAACAAGAGCGATATCTCTTTCAACGCTAGGTACTTTGCTATACTCTTCAAATTTTACGGTTTCTAGATTTCTATCAAGGATAGCACTCATTCGCAATTCCGCAACATACACATCATTTAAACCATCTTCTTTCGCATACTCCGGATGGAGAGAGCCTAAAAATCCGATTACTTCACCTTCAAAGATGATTTCTGCGGATTTTCCAGGATGAAGTTCCTTAATCGGAGTTGTCGGAACCTGGAAAGATACATCCATTTTTAGTTTCTTAAAAAGAGTTTCTAATACTCCCTTAATCAAGAAGAAGTCAACCTTCTCCTCTTCACCTTTCCAAAGTGTCGAAGCAAATCTTCCTGCCATTAATAACGAAAGCATTTCCTCTTCTTGATAATCATCATTTTGATAATAGATATTGCCAATTTCAAAAAAAGCTAAATCTTTGTTTTTCCGCGAATAACAATATCTTGCATTTTCAATTAGCCCAGGAAGCAAAGACTTTCTCAAAAATTTATGATCTTGAGTAATCGGCATTAAAATGCTGATTTCTTTTCCTTTTTGATTGAAAAAAGCAAATTCGGAAAGATCCTTTTCTGGAACCAATGAATAGGTATAAACCTCGTTCAAACCCAAACCGTTTAGAATCTTCCTTACTTCTCTTCTTTGTTTTTGGAGGGCACTTAAACCGCCAAGAGTAGCTGTACTTGGGATAGTTCCGCTGATTTTTTCATAACCGTGAATCCGAGCTATTTCTTCGATTAAGTCTGCTGTAATTGTAATATCAGGACGGCGATTCGGCACAGAAACGATTAAATCAACCTCACCGCCCGTTTTAAATCCGAGTCGTGATAGGATATTTTTAATTTCTTCGGTCTTAACTTTGATCCCTAAAAGCTTTTCCAAATCAATTTCGTTTATTGTGATTGTCTTGGGAGGTATTTCTTCTTTACCTGCAAACACTAAAGTCGAAGTTTCCCCACCGGCTAATGTTTCCAACAAATAGCATGTATAATCGAGAGCAAGCTTCGTACTGTTAATATCGACGCCTTTTTCAAATCTGATTGAAGAATCACTTCTTAACCCCAGGCGTTGTGAAGTCGCACGGACAGAAGCAGAATCGAAAACTGCCGCTTCAATCACAATATCTTTGGTTTCGGAAGTTATTTCCGTCCCTTCACCGCCCATTACTCCAGCGATTGCAATCGGAAATTTACCATCGGTAATAACAATATCTTTTTCTTCCAGTTTTCTTTCAATTTCATCTAACGTTGTAATCCTTTCTCCTGCAAAAGCATTACGAATAACAATTTTATTACCGAGTTTGTTGAAATCAAAGGCATGTAAAGGTTGTCCGAAAAGGATCAAAATATAATTTGTAATATCGACGACATTATTAATTGGACGAATACCATAGGCAACCAATCTTGAAGTTAACCATAATGGCGACGGTTTAATTTCTACATTCCTCACCACTTGCCCATAATAACCAATGCACCCTGGAGCTTCATTTACAACTTCAAGTTCATCGTTATTGTTTTCTTTTCTTTCAAGTTTGTATTTTAAAGGTTTTAATGAGCGATTGAAGATGGCGCTTGCTTCAATAGCTACACCAATCATACTTAATAAATCGCCACGATTTGGAGTTAGGTCAAGTTCAATGATTTCATCATCAAGATGCAATGCTATTAAAGCATCACTACCGATTTCAACCTTCTCTTTAAAATAGTAGATCCCGTTTTGATATTCTTCGGGAATAAATTTATTTTCTAAGCCGAGTTCGTTCAACGAACAAATCATCCCGTTAGATTCAACTCCTCGAATTTTTGTCCGTTTAATTTTAAAACCGCCGGGAAGTTCCGCTCCGATTTTCGCAACAATCACAGTTTGTCCCTTTCTTACATTCGATGCTCCGCAGACAATCTGTAAGGTTTCGCTTCCCACATCAACCGTACAAACTGAGAGGTGATCGGAATTGGGATGCGGAAGACATTCGTCTACATGACCGACAACAAGATTTGTTCCGCTAACCGCATAATCGATTCCTTCAACTTCTACAGAATAAAGAGAAAGCTTCCGGACGATCTCGTTTGTCTCAATGCCTTCAAGATCAACTAATTCTTTTAACCATTCTAATTTAATACGCATAAGATCCTCCTAAAACTGTTTCAGAAAACGGGGATCATTCAGATAAAAATATCTGATGTCATCGATTCCGTATCTTAACATAGCAATTCTTTCAATTCCAAGCCCAAAGGCAAAGCCTTGGTTGGTTTCGGGATCATACCCTGACATTTTTAAAACATTGGGATGGACCATACCGGCTCCGAGCACTTCAATCCAACCGGTGCCTTTACAAAGCGGACAACCTTCGCCTCCGCATTTAAAACAGGTTACATCGACTTCGACGCTCGGTTCCGTAAACGGGAAGAAGGAAGGACGGAATCTGATCTCCAGTTCATTTCCAAACATTTTCCTCATTAATAGTGCTAAAGTACCTTTTAGATCAGCCAAGGTAATGTTCTTATCAATTACTAAACCTTCAATTTGCATGAACTGATGCGAATGAGTCGCATCGTCATTGTCGCGGCGATAAACCTTGCCGGGACAAATGATCTTAATCGGTTTGCCTCCGGAAGTTTGCATCACTCGCGCTTGAACGGGTGAAGTATGGGTTCTCAGCAAATTCGTGGGATCAATGTAAAAGCTGTCATGCATTTCTCTTGCGGGGTGCCCTTGGGGAAGATTCAAGAGCTCAAAATTATTATGATCGGTTTCTATTTCCGGACCTTCCGCAATCTCATAACCCATGCCGATAAAAATATCTTCAATTTCTTCAATGATTTTAGTCAGCGGATGTTGATGACCGAAAGCAAAACTTTTACCTGGCAGCGTAATATCAATACGCTCGCTTTCCAGGCGTTTTTGAATTTCCAAAGAGGTAATTTCCTTCAATTTTAAAGAAATTTCTGCTTCCACAAACTGTTTAAATTCATTTATTGCTTTGCCTAAAGTTTTCTTTTCTTCAACATCAGCTTCTTTCATCTTTGCAAGAAGTTCCTGCAAAGGGCTTTTCTTACCTAAAAAATGAGCTTTAAGAGCATTTACTTCATGTATTGCTGTACACTTATTAAGCTCAGTTTTGACTTCGTCTTTCAGACTTAACAATCTTTCTGTCATAATATCCTCCGATATAAATATTATTAAAAAAAGTCCTTAAAAAATAATAAGGACGAATATTTCCGCGGTACCACCTTTTTTCAACAAATGTTGCACTTCTATATTTGGTAACGCAATTGGGTTTTGCGGGCGGAATTAACGCCACTCCGAGGATGAATTCATAAAGTTTTTTTGTATAAGACTTGCAGTCACGGTCTTACTCCCTGAAACAAAAACTTTTCTTTACTACTACTTCCTCATCATCGTGTTTATTTTATATTATCAATATTATAGCATTAATTAGAAAAATTAGCAATGATTTTTAAAGACAAAATAAAAACCTCACAAAATTATTACAATCAAGTGAGGCGTTGAATTAGGATAATGGAAATTAATCCTTTATATAGATAATTAGCCCCTAAGAAGAGGCTAATATTATTAGATTAGAACGGTCCTTGACCGAATGGAGTCTGACATCCCGGGCGCACCAAACCGGGGATATTGCAACAATTTTGTTCTTGGAAATCATTGAATTCGCAACAGATCGGTCTTTCGCAACAAGTATGTCGCAAAATATGATGGTTGAAAATTCTGGTTTGATTTTCTAAAATGTGCGGTTGTTCAGTAACAAATACGCGATGAATATCATTTACTCTTCTGGTAATAATCGGCGGATTAACGACTACGTTTGGATTAAAAAACGGATTAAAATTCATTTAGTTCCCTCCTTCAATGATATTATACGAAAAACATAGTAAAGGGAATGTGCTTTTGTATATTTGTATGCTATAATATAATAAGTTATCTACAAAAACA
>DUTX01000049.1 GCA_012841865.1 Acholeplasmataceae bacterium
ACCGATAATAATAGGAGGCAACAATGACAATTAATGAAATCCGCACTAGAATTGAAGCACTTGTAGATGAAGGAAGCGGGAAAACACTGAAAGATGCCAAAAGCATTAAACATATTGGGATTGACCCCGACAAGAATATGGTCATAATGATTATTGCGATTGCGAAAACGGGAGGCGATGAGGAAAAGAACCTGCTCCGCCAAATCGCTAAGATTGTAAAAGTGGAAATGGGTTTTAAAGGTTTAAAAGTCCAATTTGAAGAAACGAAGAAATTAGAAGGAATCGGTAGCAACCAAAAAGTCAAGTTTATTATTGTCGCATCAGGAAAAGGCGGAGTCGGAAAATCAACGGTCGCCTGCAATCTAGCCTATGCTTTAGCAAGGCAAAATAAAAAAGTTGGTTTAATCGATGCCGATATCTACGGTTCAAGCGTCCCCAGAATTCTTGAAATGGAACATGAACATCCACGGGCTAATCAAGAACAAAAAATCATTCCTTTCCATGCATTCGGGATTGAATTGATTTCGACTGAATTTTTTGCCGGAGAAGGAAAACCCGTCATTTGGCGCGGAGCGATGCTCAATTCAATGATGAACCATTTCTTTTTTGATGTGAAATGGAGTAAGGATTTGGAATATATGATTATCGATTCGCCGCCGGGAACAGGCGATATTATGCTTGATTTGCGAAATCTGGCCCCAACAGCAGAAGTTTTAATCGTAACAACACCCCATCCTTCCGCAAGCGATGTCGCAACCAAAGCCGGCCTTGCTTACCAGCAACTGAAGCATAATGTCGTCGGAGTAATTGAAAATATGTCCTATTACTTAAATCCCGCCAACTATAATCAAGAATTCATATTTGGAAAAGGAGGCGGTCAGTTGGTTGCGGAAAAACTGGGAGTGGAACTCCTTACACAAATCCCAATCAACCAACCAAAGCATCATCTATCTTTATTTGAAGGAGATGAGGAAACCGGAAAAATCTATGATGAACTAGCAACTATTTTTACGGTTCGCGAATAAAACAAGGGGTTACATAGAAAAACAACGCATAATTATAGGTGAAGTTTTTAAGATTATTTTCTTAACCTCACCTTTTTTATTTATTATACGAATTAATCCTCCCTAGGTCATTGTATAATTATTTTATAAATTTATTTCAAATATTGGGATAGGCTTTCTTATTCTTTTAATATTAACTATAGAAAAGGAAAAAGCTAAGGTAATCAGAGGAAACCTAATTAATCCTTAGCTTTTTTGTTGTAATTAGTTTTTTAATAAAGTTATTTATATCTGTGAAATCATACCGCCGTCAATGACAAATTCGGCACCAGTGATAAAACTTGACTTGTCGGAAGCCAAAAAAATAACTAGATTGGAAACCTCCTCGCATTCACCGCAGCGATTCATCGGAATCCTTTTTTTAATCTGTTCGATTGCTTCCTTAATTTCCGGAGCCGCCGCCATCGGTGTCCAAATTAAGCCCGGATGAACCGTGTTGACGCGAATATTTTCTGCTCCGTATTCCAAAGCAGCACATTTGCTGAGGCCGTTGACACCGAATTTTGAGGCACAATAGGCGCCCGAAGTGCTAGCTCCGCGCAAACCATCAACCGAAGAAATATTGATAATTGAGCCCTTTTTCTTTTTCCGCATTGAGGGAATTACCGCTTTAAAACTGTAAAAAATGGACATTAAATTGACATCTATGATTTTCCTAAATTCTTCGTCGGTTAAATCAGCAATCGGTTTAAAAATTCCCATCCCTGCATTGTTAACAAGAATATCAATGGGACCGAAAGCTGCCTCTGTTTCCTTGACAACCTCGAACCAGCCTTCTTGGTTAGAGACATCAAGTTTCATAAATCTAGCGTTTTCACCCAAAATTCCCGCAAGCTTCTTCCCCTCTTCTTCTTTAATGTCAACCAACATAACTTTTGCTTTAGCTTCTACAAATTTCTCTGCATGAACTGCTCCCATTCCGCTTGCTGCACCGGTAATAATTGCTACCTTATCCTTAAGCATTACCCAATCCTCCTTTCAGAGTGATTATAACAAAAAAAAAATCAAATCAGATTTGAAATTCCATTTAAAAAAGCCTCCGCATTGGAGGCTAGTTTTTAATGACCGCAATCGCAATCATGGTCGTCATCTTCACATTCACATTCTTCATCTTCGTCATCGAAATCTTCGTCTTCGCTGAACTGATCAAGAACTTCTTCGATCATTTGCCATTCTTCGGCAGTTTCAATAGCTTGCAGTTCGCCTTCACCGTCTTCGGTAGGAATATAAGAGGCAGCCATCACTTCAATTTCGTCCTCATCTCCGCTGACAGGATAAAATAAAACATAGTTCTTGTTGAACTCTTTCGACTCGAAAGTAAAGAGGATTTCACACAAAACCTCATTCCCGTCTTCGTCAATGAAGGTTAAACGATTTTCTTTTTCCATAATTAATCTCCTTTTCTTAATCACTTTAGAGTTTTTATTTGGAGTGGATATCAAGATAAGTTTGTAAGATGATGGTTGCCGCCAGTTTATCAACGTTTTTCTTCCGTTTGCTTCTGCTGATATCGGCTTTAAGCATAACCCGCTCGGCCATTTGCGAAGTGAGTCTTTCGTCAATCATCACAACTTCCAAACTTAGTTCTTTTTCCAACATCTTTTTGAATTCCAGACAATATTCAGCCTGAATGCCGATATCACCACTCATATGTTTGGGAAGACCGAGGACAATCTTCTTGACATCCAGTTCTTTTACAACCTTTTTAGTAGCCTCTAGTGCTGCCTGTAAATCATTTTCCGAAAACCGGACAGTACCAATGGGGTTAGCGATGATCTCTAAGGAATCGCTCACGGCCATCCCCAAGGTCTTCGAACCTAAATCTAAACCAAGAATTTTCATAATTCTTTTTCAATCCGTTCCCTAATCGTTTGCAAAGCCAAATCAATTTTACTCGAATCTTTTCCGCCTGCTTGTGCAAAATCACTGCGACCGCCACCGTTACCGCCAGTAATCACAGCCGCCTCTTTTACAAGCAACCCGGCATTCAGTTTATCTATCTTATTTTTGCAGACGAAGATAACCTTTTCCGCAATAATATTTGCTAAGAAAACAACGCCTAGTTTTATTTTATCCGCCAAACGATCAGCCAGGTCCTTTAAGACCTCGGACTCCAAATCATAAGTCTTACTTATTAAAACATTATAAGCATTGATTGTCAAGTTTTTTTGCAAATAATCTTCCAAAGCAATAATGTTTTTTTCTTTCCTTGCTTTCGCTATTTTTTTATCAAGATTTTTGACGCTTTCTTGAAGCAACTCTACTTCTTTACGTCTGTTGATAACAGTTTGATAAGACTGAAAATCTGGTGTGATAGGAGTTTCTTCGTAATCAACTTTAATACCTTCAGCTTTAGTTTCTTCAAGCAAGGTTTTAATTTTTAATCTTAAATCACTGATTTCTTGATTAAGACCTGCTAAAGTTCGTGCAAGCTCAGTCTTTATTCTTTCACCGGTCGCAGCCTCAATTCGATAAATTCCAGACCCCTTCGATTCGACGCTGAGAATTGCGAATCTCTTAATCTCACCGGTTTTCTTAACATGGCAACCCCCGCAAAGTTCTTTCGAAAAATTCATGTCGACAACCCGGACAGTATCGCCGTATTTTTCACCAAAGACTGCTTGAACATCAAGCTTTTTAGCTTCAGTTAGCGGCATTTCCTTAATTTGGACTTCGAAATTCTCCTTAATCTTTTCGTTAACCAATGCTTCAACTGCAAGTATTTCTTCATTTGTAAG
>DUTX01000050.1 GCA_012841865.1 Acholeplasmataceae bacterium
AGTGGTAAGCCTTTCATTCTTAAAAAATAATGAGGATGAAAGGCTTGATTTTTGAAACGTATTCTTAGGATTTAAAATAGCGGATCAAGTTAACAATAAGAGTAAGAATGATGCTTACCACAATCATTGAAGTAATCGGGATATAAATTCGGATATTTTCTTTTTCGATCCGGATGTCTCCGGGTAAATGACCAAACCATTTGAAAATCGAAGGTGTTAAGTACAAAAGAACGCCAATAACAACCAGGATAATACCTATAATAATAAACCAACGTGCCATTTTCATTTTCTCATTGTTTAAGTAATTGTTTCGATTGTTTAGAAATGTTACATTTATTGATGATTACCTTTCAATCATACAAATATAATCATAAAATCAGTTGGATATTGAAAACATTGGCAAATAGGTAAGAGGGTATTGTTTTATTCTTGGGAAACAATCATGTTTTGTCTTTTTAAACTACTTTTGAAAGGTAAGATAATCCACTGTTTTATTGAATATCGAGATGAATGAGAAACTCATAGTGTTGCGAGAAGAAATTTTAAAATGTAGAAAATGTGGTTTGGCTCAATCGCGGCACCATGTTATTTTTGGTGAGGGGAATCTTTGTGCTCCTATTTTTCTTATTGGCGAAGCACCGGGTAGAGAAGAAGATTTGATCGGCAGACCTTTTGTTGGAAAATCAGGTTTATTGCTCGATAAAATATTGGAAGCATGTGGGTTTACCCGTAATGAACATGTTTTTATCAGTAATGTTGTCAAATGTCGGCCGCCGGGGAACCGTGTACCCACGCAGCAACAGGTAGCAGTGTGCCTGCCATGGCTTTTGATGCAGATCGAGTTGATTGATCCTAAAATCATAGTTTTGTTAGGGGCAACAGCATTGCGGTATATGGCAGGACCGGATTACCGAATCAGTCGTGACAGAGGTAAGTGGATAAGTTGTTGTGGTCGACTTGCCATTTCGGTTTATCATCCTGCTGCTTTAATTCGAAATCCGCAGTTAAAACGAGAGACCTGGGAGGATTTTAAGAAAATCGTAATGAAATACAGAGAACTGGTTGATCCTCATCATTATTCACATTATCTATAAAAAGTTGTCTTGCTTCGGTACGTTTTTATTCTTCTTTTGAAAGGGATGATTTTTATTGTTCTGTTTTCGATTTTTTTCTTTCCGGTAATTGTGCTGATGCAAGCGAAACAAATTTTTTTGCAAAAGAAAATTTGATAGATCCTCATGAGTTTCACGATTTAAAAAGTTAATGAAAAAGGGGTTGACGAAAAGATTTGCTTTCAAAAAGTTAATTCATATATATGGTTGATACAGGTTTTTGTTTTACAAAATTTATTTACCGAATAAAAAAATATCTATCTTTGCAAAACAAAACAAAATGAGTGATTATCAGAATTCATTGATAATTAATTCTGTAATAAGAATTTAGAGTTTTTCTTTTCAAGTGATTATGCTCTTTTCATATTCATTTGTGTTAAAACATGTTTCCGTGAATTGGTAATATTGTTTTTTGAGTAAAATTGCATATCCTGACAGCTGATGAAGTTATCCGACCTGACAGATAGAGAGATATGGCTTTCTTTTAAAGAAGGCGATGATCGGGCTGTTTCCTATATTTATAGTGAATATTTCCCTATCTTATATCGTTATGGAATGAAATTCAGAGTCGATGCTTCTTTGGTGGAAGATACTATTCAGGATTTGTTTGCTGATTTAATTAAAAACCGTGAAACTTTGGGCGATACGGATAATATTCTTTTTTATCTGTTAAAATCTTTTCGACGAAAATTGCTGCGAAAAATGAATAAGGAAAACAGGTACGACTTAACCGGTGAGATGACCGATGATTATCCGTTTGAAGTTGTATGGTCTG
>DUTX01000051.1 GCA_012841865.1 Acholeplasmataceae bacterium
AAGAAAGAGAAATCAAGTTATTCTTTAGAAATATCGTTCCAAACGTGAAAATTGCTTCTTCCGCTTCACATGAATACAACCCAAAACTAAAAGCACATATTTTAAAAATCAAACCCCAAAGCGGAGAGAAACTAACAGTCCGATTAGAAACTGATGCAAGTGATATCATTGATACTTCGTTTGATTATATCGAAAGAATTATGGATTTACTGGACCGTTCCACTTATGAGACAGCAATAAAAACAGAGATTGGTTTCTTCTGTCCTCGTTACAACCAAAACCGTGAAGGCTTGCTTGCACAAAACCTCAGTGTAAAAGAATTGATTTTTGAAATACAAGCCTTAAATATTGATTATGAATTAAAGAATGCACTTTTAGACATTCTGTTTAGAGCATTATGAAAGCACTTCAGCTAAAAGCCGAAGTGCTTTTTTTACCAACTCATTCAACATCAGTATCTACTTCTTCCTCTTTCTTATCAGAACCATCAGTTATAATTGCTGTTATTGGAATCAAAAAGAAAAATAACCAACTCCAACTAAAACCGTCATCAATAAAATAACCCAACAAGTAAAATAATATTACAGAAATAAAGGGCATGTAACTGATAATGTTTTTAAACTTTTCTTCCGCATAAATAAACAGCATTGGAATAAAAAGTAATATTGTCCAAGTCCAGGTCCAACCGCTAAAGATGATGCTAAGAGCAAAATAACTGACAATAATTATAATTAGGAGAGCAAGCAAATAGGGGCGCTTTAATAAATATTTAATCGGAAAATTAATCAAGATTTGTTTTGTAAACAGTGCATAAAAGAAAGGAATTAAATAAACCAATAAAGTTAATCTCCAATTATCATATTTTAAACTAAGCGCTGTATATAAGGCTACAGATAATATTAAGATAATTCCCGTCCAGATTTTTACTTTTGTATGTGGTTTTGTAAAAGAAGCGACGATTGGTGTTAAGAAGAATAAGGGCCAACCTAATTTATAAAAGAAGGGATAAATATAAGAAACAAGAATGTAAATAATGATTGAAAGAAATGGCATTAAAGCAACCAGAACTTGTTTCTTTTCAACATTTACAACAATACCTGTGATTGGAATTGTTAAAAAGACTAACCAAAGCGGATGCCATAAACCGAACTCCATTCCAAAGACATAGAAGATAATAATGGAAAGAAAAACACTTAGCCCTGTGAATTTATTTTTTCCTTTAACACTTACTATTATCGCGGTAATTGGAATCAGTATAAAGGAAAGCCAACTATAATCCCATAAACCAAATCCTTGGCCTAAAACAAAAAATAATATCAGTGCAAAAAATACCATCAATCCGACAGCTTTGCCTTCGTATTTCATTTTATATTTTAAATCTTGTTTTAAGGATTTATAAACATCTTTAGGCTTGCCTAGTTTTAACACTACTTCTTCCTCAGTTAAACCCTGATCCAAACCCTCATTAAATAATTCTTCATAATCAGCAATAATTTGCTCAGTTTCTTTCGAATCAACATTGTTTTTCTTAAAGATTACTTTTAATTCTCGCAGATATTCATTTTTCTTCATAATTTCCTCCTAAAATTATATTCACATTCTTTAGAAAAAATTTCCATTCTTTTAAATATTCATCCAATTGCTTTCTGCCCTTTTCGGTTAGGTGATAATATTTTCTTGGGGCACCAAGATTAGATTCTTTTGTATAGGTTGAAAACAGACCTTGCTGAGTAAGTCTACGCAGAATCGGATAAACTGTATTTTCATTTACAAAGAGCAAGTTTGCTAAAGCGTCGATTACTTCAAACCCATACATATCTTTTTCGCTTAAGAGCTTTAGGATACATAGTTCTACTACTCCTTTTTTAAACTGGGTATTCAATAATTCCCACCCCATTTCTTATTATTGTGTTATGCACAATACTAGTATACACTAATACTGTGTAAAACACAATACTTTTTTATATTATTATTAATAAATAAGAAAAGCACTCCGACTTTAAGCCGAAGTGCTTAAGTTTATTTCCTTCTTCTTAAGACAAAGAAAACAGATGCGAGCAGGCCAAGTGAAAGAGCAAAACTGGTTCCAAAGAAAGAACGACAACCCTTCTTTGCTACCTGAACGGTAACGGTAAATTCAGCTGTCTTTCCGCCATAGGAAACTTTAATTTTATATTCTCCTGCTTTCGTATTATCAAATTCACTTTCATCAACCGTGTAATCGCCTTCTGAAAGTCTCTCTTCGCTTGCGTCAGCATAGACCGCATAGACTCTTAAACCGCTTAAGTCAAGGGTTTCACCCGCTTGGTAGGTGGTTTTAATTTCAGCCAGGGAAAGACGCAGGCTTTCGACCTGTCTTGCAAGAACCTTAACCTTGAAGTTTTCAGTAAATTCTTGATAAGTGACTGTTATCTGATATTCCCCGGGCTCATTTGCACTATAGCCACCGAAGTTTATTTCATAATCTCCTTCTTGCAACAAGGCTTCGGTTTCATCATCAAAAATTTGATAAACTGAAAGTCCGGCAAGACTTAAGCTTTCACCGTATTGATATTCAGTTTTTGATGTGGATAAATCAACTCTGATTCCAATCACAATTACCGTTTTGATGCTGAAGTTAGCAGTCGCAACCTCCTTGGTATAAGGATCAAGGTAAGTGATGGTATAGTTGAGGAGATTTTTAGGATCTATTACTCCTTCACTAATATCGTAATCCGAATGAACTAAGAGTTAATGTAGTATTGTTATAGTTTGTGGAAACAATTTGCGTACAGTTACTTAACCAATTGGTAGTAGTAATTACAAAATCGCTACTAGCACTCGCAACTATCGCAAAGTTTATATCATCAACCGTTACAAAAAAATTTAGATTGATTGCAATGCAATCTTTATATTCATTTATGGTAATCCCTAAGGGATCATATATCGGGATGTTTTCCAATGGTA
>DUTX01000052.1 GCA_012841865.1 Acholeplasmataceae bacterium
CAAATGATTCAGATGCAAAAGTTACAATCGAAGGAAACAAAGTTATTGTTAACTTACTAAGCAATTTGGGAGTAGAGATATCTATAACTGATGCGAAAGATCAAATTGCAACAGTTTTTATTCAATCAACTAACGAATCGCTGTCCCCTCCTAGTATTGGCGTGTATCTTGATGAGGGGCATACCGAAACAATAGATGTGAATTTTGGCGCAGGAGGTCCTTATACGATAAAGAAGATAAGGGGTAATGCTTCTACCGCCGTTGTGAAAGGAGACAAAGTAGAGGTGACATCATTAGGGTTAGGCGATACTTTTTATTTAATAAGGGATAAAAGAGGAACTTTGGCAAATTTTCATGTATCCACATCTATAGAATTTGAAATGGATAAAAGCTCTACTATTTTTGAATTTGTAGGGGTAAATAATCTTTCGGCTTTTGTTCGTCTGAATTGGGGAACAAAATGGGTAATTTTAGGTGCTACAGATAACGTATTGGAAAGTGTAGACGTGTCACAGGTACTTATCTCAACAGGGAAGTGGTCAGACTACTATGTATTATCTATAAAAACTGTGAATGAAGGTAAAGGTTCCGATATAATTACGTTGAAAAATGAAGAAGGTGATTTGGCTGTAGTCAAAGTTCATATTATATAGGAGGCTGACTCGCATTTTTAATTCCCCCTCACGCTAAGATGTTGAAAACTTTTTTGGACTTTATTTGTCCAATAGTAAAACTATGCCTATTTTTGGACAAAAATTAACTAATGACAGAAATAAAGAAATATACAACCTTTGGAGAGCATCTGAGATTACTGCGAGAAAGAGCGGGTCTAACTCTTAAAGAAGTTGCATCTAATATCGAAATTGATATTTCCTTGTTAGCAAAGATTGAACGTAATGAGAGACAACCGACCAGATATCTAATAAAAAATATCGCTAATTACTTTAAGGCAGACGAAAAAGAACTTCTTGATGAGTTTTTAAGTGACCAAATTGCTTACAAAATATTGAAAGAAGATGCCGATTTGAATATTCTAAAGGTGGCAGAAAAAAAAATTAAATATGGAATTACAAAAAATAAATGATATGCCAGAATTATTATCAATAAAAGAAGCAAGCCAATGGGCTACCGAATATCTCAATAAAAATGTTACAACATCAAATATCGCTTACTTAATTCAATATGGAAGAATCAGAAAAATTGGCAATAATGGCTCCACGCAAGTTCTTAAAGATGATTTAGTCAAGTACTATAAAGATCAAAAAAAATCCCGACAAGAAGAATGGAAGGAGCAGCTTGGAGAAGATTTGAATTGGGCATTATCTTTTGAACAGTACAAGGAAGCAGAAACAACAAAACACGTTCATAGACTTCACCCGTACAAAGGTAAATTTATTCCTCAACTTGTAGAATATTTCTTGGATGACCATACAGATAAATTTAAAAAAGAAGTTTATTTCAAACCGGGTGACATCGTTTTAGATCCATTTTCAGGAAGTGGCACAACAATGGTTCAGGCATGTGAATTAGGCATTCACGCTGTTGGTGTTGATGTATCGGCTTTTAACACAATGATTGGGAACTGCAAGGTTGAAAAATATAATCTTGCAGATGTACAAAGTGAAATTATCAGAATATCAAAAGCATTAAATAAATTTATTGCTGATTCTAATGCGGTGGAATTTGAAGAAAATTTACTTCAAAAGTTGAATGTGTTTAACAACAAATATTTCCCTGTTCCAGAATATAAGTACAAGGTCAAGCGAAAAGAAATTGATGAAAAAACTTATGGGGCTGAAAAGGAAGCTGAGTTTTTACCCATATACAACGAATTGGTAAAGAAATATAAAATCAAACTTCGACAAGAAAAAGAAGATACATTTCTTGACAAATGGTATTCACAACATATTAGAGAAGAAATTGAATTTGTGTATAACGAAATCAAGAAAATTGAAAATCCAAAAACCAAACAAATCATCAGTCTAATATTGAGTAGAACAATAAGAAGTTGCCGAGCCACCACTCATGCAGATTTGGCTACATTATTAGAACCTGTAACAACCACTTACTATTGTAGTAAACACGGAAAAATCTGTAAACCACTATTTTCAATAATGAAATGGTGGAGTACATATTCCAAAGACACGGTAAAACGTCTAGGACAATTCGACAAATTAAGAAAAAATACTTTTCACACCTGCTTAACAGGTGATAGCCGCAACATAGATATAATTGAACAAATGAATAGAGTAAATCCTGCATTTGCTGAATTAATTGAAAAACAAAAAATCAAAGGTATTTTTTCCTCTCCACCTTATGTTGGATTAATTGATTACCACGAACAACACGCATATGCGTATGACCTATTCGGATTTAAAAGACATGACGAGTTGGAAATAGGTCCTCTTTACAAAGGTCGAGGCAGAGAAGCAAAACAAAGCTACATTGAAGGAATTATTGCTGTTTTGAATAATACTAAAAAATTTTTAGTTGATGATTATGATATTTTCCTAGTTGCCAATGATAAATATAATATGTACCCAACAATAGCAGAAAATGCCGGGATGAAAATCGTCAATCAATACAAACGACCGGTTTTAAACCGCACAGAGAAAGATAAAGGTGCGTATGCCGAGATAATTTTTCATTTAAAAAAGAATTAAACATGGATTCAATTAAATCAGGTATCATAAATATAAATTTTAAGAATAAAATACCATAATATTTGAATAAAGATTAATTTATGCCCTTAACTGATAAACAAAAAGAAAAAATATCCATAGAGGTAATTAAAACCCTTGTCACAAGATTTGAGAGCTTCCCTGAAGATGCTTCGAATAACCGGAATGCACCCTTTCACGAAGCATTTCTTAAGGCTTTTTCTGACAAACTGAGTGGAAAAGTTTCTGATACACCATTTTTTATTAGTTTGAGTAGTTGGCTTCAAGGTTTAAACACAACACTAGGCCAAACTTTCTTTGAAAATGTAGCGCATCATTTATCAAATGGTGAAAAAAGAGAGTACACTTCTAAAAAAATGGGTAATCTGCCAATTACGCAAAACCAAAAAAATAATATTACAAACATTATAACTAACCTTAGTAATGGCACATTATTACCTAACTTAGAATATGAGAATTCATTAATATTTCAAAATGACGAGTCTCCATTAGTTAGTGCTATTGATTTCTCAGCCGATGTATTTATCGACGATACGAATTCTATCACTGCTATTGAAATGAAATCTGTCAAGCCCAATTCAGGTGAAATGAGAGGTGAAAAGCAAAAAATTCTTGAAGGTAAAGCTGCATTATACCGTCAATTTCCCGACAAACAAGTACATTTTTATATTGGCTTTCCTTTTGATCCAACTGTGAATCCTGCAACAGATGCTGTTACCAGTTTTGACAAAACTAGATTCTTGTGCTCAATAATAAATATGACAAAATATTTTGCTCCAAACGAAACGTTGATTGCAAGTGAATTATGGGATTTCCTTTCCGGACAGCAAAACACAATGGAACAAATATTGGAAATCATTAACTCAATTTCTACAACATCATTCCTTGATAAATTCCTACTGTTGTGTGACAATGCAAAAAGGTTGACAGCTGAATATAGAGCACTATTAAACGAATGGAATCTAATTTCAGAAATTGAACTTATAGACCATAACGATTCTATTATTCAGAAAATTGGTAATGACAGATGGCTAACAAGAACATACAATAAAACTGCATTTGACAACAGAGGAAATTACAATACAGAGAGATACTCTACTTTAAAAGAATTAATCTAATGCAATCACCGTCCTTATGAAAACATTTGCATATGAACTGAGAAAGTTTACAAACGGGTGTTAACTTCCGTAACGGGATGGTTTATACTCTTACTCATATCCACGATAAAGACTTGGCCGAACTGCTCCCGCACAACCGGAATCAAAGAAACTCCCCAAAACGTTATATCGACTCCAAATGTTTTTAACGTTTTTTTAATTAGATCTTCAAAAACTGTCTAAATTTGAATTCCTATACGGGCATCACCGAAGGGTTACCCTGAAAGTTATTTTTCCATCGGGTTTAATGAAATCATTCTTACTGATTTTGAACCCATGTTTTTCTTCATCACCTGATTTGACCACAACTGTAACCGAGTCGCTCCATTGTTGAAGGTTAACAAGAGAGGAAATATCGCACGACACAGTCCCGTAATCATAATCATTACTTGCAGCCGACCAATTATCAGGTATTTTAGGATTGTAACAGAGTTGTAACCGCAGGGTATCGGGTGTTTGCTCTTCAGGATCGTACACCATATTCAATTCGGCACGGATTTTTTCTCCATTTTCCCTATTTATAATAGAAGTTCCTAAATATAAATCGAAATAGCCTCGATATCCGCGATCTACAGACAAAAATGAGGGTAACTGACAACGATCCTTATCGGTGATATGCTTCGCCTCGGCTTCTGCTTTGCTGATAGGTTGAATTATATCATATACCGACCATCCAGAGACATGCGCATTGTCGATAAACTTTACGCCGTCTACCGATGTTGTCCAATCACTCTCCTTGTAGTAGAAACCGAAATAACCTCTCTCAACCCCGGCAAGTGCTCGGTCGTGAGAAATTACCAATCCTCCACCATCAAGATAGCAGTAGTAACCATTTATCGAATCGCCTATAATTGTGGCTTTACTCATAAAACCCCTGAAACCATCTTCTTCATTGTCGCTACAACTTGTATGGCTTATCATACACGTAAACAAGGCAAGGATGACTAGTATATTCCGATTCCTATTTCTTCTAATTTTGTGATTCATCATTTCAGTGTTTTTTACGTCAGTGCATCTTTTTACAGATTTTATGATGATGCGCGATTGCTTACTATTTTTAAATAATAATATAGAGACACGTTTCACAATGTTGATTTGTGAGTACCGGCACTTTCTATAGACTGCAAAATTACAATTCCATTTTTAAAATCCCTAAAATTTTGCTTAAAAATTTCAGTTTCCGGTAAGAACCACTCCGGCGTTAATTATTTCGATTTTGCGGATAATATAAAGTTTGTAATCGATTTAATTAGTTTATCCGGTTGATACTGTGCTTTTTTAACCGCTAATATTACATGTAAACCATAAAGTGATTTATACAGGTTTTAAATTTTGTAAATACGAAATTAGAGTCATATATTTGTTGCATATTTCACAAGAAAGATTTGACATAATTTTTAGTTCAATAAACTCGGACGTTTGAAACGAATAAAAAGGTAAATTTGCGAAATAACTTAGGACAGTAAAAAAATGGAAATAAAAACAGAAAATTCAATATGTATCAGGAAGAAGTAATGGTTTCGATGGGAGATTGGGCAAAAACTCGTCTTGAAAATCTTTCTGAAACGGATAAAATCCGAGATAATTCAAAAGAATGAATAAAATCAATTTATCCCAACGCATAATTGACGAATTAAACGAACAGGCTTGTAAGGAAAAAGCACAGCATCACCTGCGTTTTTTCAAGACGGCACCGGGCGAATACGGTGAAGGGGACAAATTTATGGGGGTGAATGTTCCCGATCAGCGGAAAATTGCTAAAAAACAGTACAGAGAAATCAAGTTAAACGAACTAGAAGAATTTTTGAGAAGCGAAATTCACGAATACCGGTCGACCGCTCTTTTTATGCTTTGCTACAAATTTGAGAAAGCGGACGAATCGGAAAGGACTTCGATAGTAAACCTGTATCTCGACAACATTGCTTTTGTCAATAACTGGGATTTGGTCGATGCCTCTGCCCCTC
>DUTX01000004.1 GCA_012841865.1 Acholeplasmataceae bacterium
AAGCGGCTTTAAAAGATATCATTGCAAGCGCAGAAGCAAATCCGCAAACACTCGTTATTATTGACGAAATCCACCGGATGAAAAAAGATATCCAAGATTACCTGCTTCCGCATGTAGAAAAAGGCCGAATTACCATGCTTGGAATTACAACGGTTAATCCCTATCATTCCGTCAATCCCGCCGTCAGGAGCCGCTGTCTGGTTTTTAAACTTGACAGTTTAACGGAAGCTGATTTAAATATTCTCTTAAACCGCGCTTTAAGTATCTTAAATATAAAATCCGTCTTAACAAATCAAGCTAGAGATTATCTTCTAAAAATGGCAAATGGCGAAGCCAGAAGCTTAATCAATATGGTTGAAGCAATCAGTTTTGCATCCAAGGACGAAAAGGAAATAACCTTGGAGTATGCGAAAGAGGTTATCCAAAAACCTTCAATCAATATCGATAAAAACGAAGACAATTATTATGACACCCTAAGCGGGCTCCACAAATCAATTCGAGGAAGCGATGTCAATGCAAGCTTGCATTATCTTGCAAAACTTTTGATGGCAGAAGATTTCTTGCCGTTGGTTAGAAGACTTTATTGCATTTGCTATGAAGATATCTCTTTAGCAAATCCCGCCATGGGCCCTAAGGTGAAAGCTGCCTGCGAAGCGGCATTAGAACTTGGAATGCCGGAAGCAAAACTACCTCTTGCCAGCATCGTGATTGACATGGCACTCTCACCTAAATCCAATACTTCTATGCTGGCGATTACAGCCGCTATCAAAGATATTGAAGAAGGCCGAAGCGGAAACATTCCCCTAAATTTAAAAAACACTTATTCTTTTGATCCCAAACAAAAACCATATTTATATCCGCATGATTATCCGGGTTCTTGGGTAAAACAGCAATATCTGCCGGACCCGATTAAAGATGCTACTTATTATCATCCAAAAGAATCAAGCAAATACGAAATCGCTTTGAAAGAAAGATATGAAGCGATTCAAAAGGCAAAAAAAAGCACTCCTTAAAATTGGGATTGCTTTTTTATTTCAAATAATTAAGAACCGCTTCCAAATCTTTCTTAGAAACCAAGGCGGTTTGAATTCTCCGGGCTTTAATCTGGCTTAAGTAAAACGAATCACCGTGACTTTGTAAAAAGGTGGCATTTTCATTATTCATAACTTTTACCGAAAAAGGAATGCTGTCAAGTTTAAAGACCAGTTTATGTGCGTAAAGACTCATAATGATGCTGGTGATATAAAACTCTTCTCTTACGACATAGACCGTCGAAACTCCGGCTTTTTCGCCGAGTTGGGTGACATACATCAGTTTATTTTCAAAATAGGAATAAGTTTCCCGGTCTGCTTGAAAATGATTGATGATAATAAACTTCCTTTGTATTTTCGGCTCTTTCGAACCGTCAATATCCAGTTTCTTATTATATTCGTCTATCGTCGTTGTTCCATAATTATTTATCGTCTCTAGTTTTTCATCAATTTCTTCGATTACCTTATTTAAATAATCGTTAATCTCCTGTTCGGTTTCAACTTCAAGAATCGGTTGGAAATGAATAAAATCATTCTGTTTATCATAGATCTCGATTTGATAATTAATTAAATTCTCCTTCACAAACAAAGCAGAAATATAAAAATTTATAAAGTTTTTGATACCGGACCCCTTACTGCCGATTAATAGCAGATTTCCGGAACGGGTGATATCGACTTCACAAAGCTTGTTTTCATAAGTTAAACCAACCGGCAATAAATAATTATTTTGCAAACTTGCTTGCTTCATTAATAGTTCTCTGATAGTTAAAATTTGAGGATATTTGTTGGTAACTTGAATCATCAAGCTGCTTCCGTCTTGTGCAAAAAGCAAATCTTCTTCGATCACATTATTTAGCCTCTCCATCACCGCTTTTAGATTATATTCAGAGAAGATTGTAAAACGAAAGCTTGTTACTTTATAAGAAATTGTCAGATCAACATCCTTATATTCGATATGAAGATTATTAAAAACCGAATGGATTAAACTCCGCATTTCATAACAATGTTTTTCTTGAAAATTATAATTCATTACGTTCTGAAATTCTTCAAAAATCTTTAAAGGAATTTGTTGGGACCGGGAAAATATATCTTTCCGTTTGTCGGATTTATCTTTACGGCCGGAGCCAAGTTGATATCTAAAAAAATTATTAAAATTCTTTGCATATTTACCGATGTTTTTGGTGCCCCTGCCGAAGCTTTTAAAAATATCAATCAATGGTTTATTTATTATTAAGGAAAAACCAAATAAAATAATAATGATACCGATTAAGACAACTCCGACGGAACCAAAAAGATAATAGATTGCATAAAACATAATGGCACCGATAATGCCGCCCCCTAGATAGGTATCAACATTGGTATTGATAAAGGATTTATAAACACGCCAGGTTTCAGAAAAATAATTATTGCTTTTTCGGTTGACATAATTGTGTAAGGGAAAATGAGCAAAAAGCAACAACGAAAAAACAATGAAAACAAAACCGATAAATCTTTGGTTTTTAAAGTTGAAACTTTTATGGCGAAGTAGAGATTGAAACCCGTAAAATAACAAAAAGAGAATAATCAACCAATACCAATCCCCAAAAGCAACCTTAAAGAGGACCAGCATAAAGGAACCGATTTTCCCCAGTTCGCCTAAAACTGTGATTGAGAAAATTATAAAGATGATGCCAATCAGTTCATAGTAAAAAGTCGTTTCTTCTTTTTCTTGTTCATCGACGCTTCTCTTCTTTTCTTTCCCCATAAAAAATCCCCTCGTAGCATATTATACAATTAGAATATGTAAAAAAAGGGAGAAAAATATAAGTCTTAATAAATTATTAAAAGAAAAAATCAAAGCCTCAATAACTAGAGCTTTGATCTCATTTGTACAAATTATTCTCATTAAGTGAGCTTTTCTCTTTGTATGTAGATGAACTAATTTTTATTAGCAATATAATAAGATATATCGCAGTCAGAAGAGAAAGAATGAGTGTAAGAATGATGGTTGACTTATCCCACCAACTGCCTGCACCTAAAAGGGGCAGGATTATGCACAGCTTGAGAATCAAGTTCTTAAAAAAAAGAACAATTAGAAAGACAAGCAGAATTACAAAGGTTAGGCAGGAAGAAACGTACCTAACAATTGATTATTTCAAAGATTTAGGCCATCCGATTATGGTTTTATGCGATATTCTAGAGAT
>DUTX01000053.1 GCA_012841865.1 Acholeplasmataceae bacterium
ACTTTCCCGTTCGACTTGCATGTATTAGGCATGCCGCCAGCGTTCATCCTGAGCCAGGATCAAACTCTCAAATAAAAGTTTATTCCCGCTCCGCCTGTTCTATTCAGTTTTCAAAGACCTTGTTATTTAAATACCGCATTTTTGCGGCACTAGATATTATACTAAAAACCAATTGTAATTGTCAACCGTTTTTTTAAACTTTATTTAAAATCCACAATTGGTGAGACAATTGGTTAAATGTAGGCCTTCTAGTGGAAAGCCTTATATATTATATAATATTTAAGGGTGTTTGTCAAATGAATTTGCCTGTTTTTTTGAAAATTGTTTTCCTTTTTTTTACACTTCGGATTAAATGGGCACGCCCATTAGCGTGCCCGATATTAATACCTTTGATTAGGATCGTATTGAAAGAGAACACTGACTGATTTGTCATCAATAATATTCAATACGCCTTGACCTAAAACCTTCGCCACCGATAATTGTGTAATTCTATCGCATTTTTTTGATTCCGGCAGTTTGATTGAATTTGTTGTTATAAACTCAGTAATCTGAGAAGAACAAATCCGTTCAACCGCATTTCCGGAAAGAACCGGATGCGTGGCCACCAAATAGATTTCTTTAGCGCCTGCTTTTTTCAGTGCTTCCGAAGCTACGGTTACCGTTCCTGCCGTATCAACAATATCGTCAACCAGAATACAAGTTTTACCTTCAACATCTCCAATGATGTTCATCACTTCCGCAACATTAGGTTTCGGACGACGTTTATCAATGATGGCAATCGGTGCGCCGAAATTCAAAGCGAATTTCCTAGCCCGAGTTGTGCCCCCGTGGTCGGGAGATACAATTACCACATCTTTTAGATTCTTTTCCTTCAGATAAGCCACCATAATTGGTGCAGCTTCGAAGTTATCTATCGGAATATTGAAGAAGCCTTGTATCTGAGCAGCGTGTAAATCCATCGAAAGAATTCTTGTTGCGCCGGCTACAGTCAAGAGATCCGCAACGAGTTTTGCAGAAATCGGCTGTCTTGCCAGCGCCTTTCGGTCTTGTCGGGAATATCCATAATAGGGCATAATAACATTTATTGTCTTGGCCGACGCCCGTTTCAACGCGTCAATCATAATTAAAAGTTCCATATAATGCTCATTGACGGGAGCCGACGTTGATTGTACTACAAATACATGATGACCGCGTACGGTTTCAGAAATATTAATACTGACTTCCCCGTCGGAAAAACGGGATAATGTGCAATCAGCCAAGGAAATACCCATATATTCGGCTATTTCTTGAGCCAAATCAGGATTAGAATTCAAGGTAAAAAGCTTTACCTTTGAACCGTGAACTATTGCCATTCAAAGCCTCCTATTGCATTCCCTATTATTATACACTACGAAAGGATTGTTTTCAATCGGATTTTAGGATAAAACGCTTTACTTAAAATTTATCTAAATCAAGCATTTTTTCTTATTGACTGCGTTTTCAATAATCTCTACATAAGGTCCGATTACTTTATTTTCGCTTATTTCTGAATTCTTTATCCGCGAATAACGAACAATCGCTTTCGAATTGACCGTCGAATTATTGATCTCCGCATAAGGGCCAATTATCGCTCCTTTGCCGATTTTGCTTTTGCCGACAATAATCGAACCTGGGAGAATTATGGCTCCCGATTCAATCTCTGCGTCGCAGCCAATAACTACTGTCTCCGGTCGATGAATGGCAACACCTGCAAGCAAATGTTTTTTAATAATTTTTGTTTGCAAGTAATTTTCCATTTCAGAAAGTTGAACCAGATCATTTGCTCCACTGATTTCTTGATAATCTTCAGCCAGATATCCAGAAACACGATATCCTTTTTGATTGAAAATCTCAACAATATCAGTTAAATAGTATTCTTTCTGAGAGTTGTTATTGTTTATTTCATAAATTGAGCTAAACAATTTTTGATTATCTACCAAATATATGGAAGAATTGATTTCGGTAATCTTTTTTTGGTCCGGTGTACAAAATCTATCCTCTACTATTTTTTCAATATCACCTTTTTGATTCCGAATAATTCTTCCATAACCGAAGGGATTAGGGTGATCGGTTGTGAGGACGGTCAAATCAGCCTTCGTTAGAGCGTGATGCTCAATCAGTTTAGCATAGGTTGCAGACGTTATCATCGGCATGTCCCCAAGCGCAATCAGGGTGGTTCCGGTATAATCTTTCAAAAATTCTTCCGTCATTAAGACCGCATGCGCCGTCCCTAATTGTTCTTCTTGATAAGCAAACTGGGTTTTACCGACGAGAATTTCTTCCAGCACTTCCTTCTTATAACCGACCACAGTAATTATTTTGTCTACATTTACGGCATTGAGACTGTCAATCACATATTCTGCCATCGGTTTATCAATGACGCGAAGGGCGCATTTTGGAAGTTCTGTATTCATCCTTGTCCCTTTACCAGCCGCTAAAATTATCGCTCTAACTTCCATAAAAAACTCCTTTACACTTATTCTTCAGGCACTTCTGCTGTTTCCTGTACAGGTTCTTCGACTTCTTGTTCTTGTCTTTGCAGTTTCTCTTCTTCCTTACGAGCATATTCCTCAAGCACAGCGGTTACGATTTGATTGCGCATTTCTGCGGTTATCGGATGAGCAATGTCTTTGAAAACACCGTTCTTCTTAACCGCCGGCATAACAACAAATAATCCCGTTTCACCTTCGATAACTTTAAGACCATGCACCATAAATGCATTTTCAAGTGTGATTGTTGCTGTAGCTCTAAGCTTTTCTTTACCTTCAATCAAATAGACCTTTACTTCGGTAACGTTCATACTTCTACTTCCTTTCTCAAAATTTAATTTTAGGATTACTAATTTTAGAATTATAAGATTACAATCCTGTAGCTGTCTTTCTTACCGATATGAGCCGGCACTTTCCAGATAAAGGACGTATAAAAGAAATACTTATTAGTTCTCTCGTCTTTACCGATCCCCAAAAGATTCTGCTTATGGAATAAATTATCCGAAAGCATCCTCGTAATTCCAAATGCGAATTT
This sequence comes from Acholeplasmataceae bacterium, assembly GCA_012841865.1. Classification (GTDB taxonomy): domain Bacteria; phylum Bacillota_I; class Bacilli_A; order ML615J-28; family CAG-698; genus DTU067. The sequence continues at coordinate 3,043 of DUTX01000053.1, forward strand.
TTCCATCTTCGTATCATTTCCGACGATAATATCACGTGGGAAACAATAGAAACTGTCCGACCGGTTGTGAAAAATGTCATTGAAAATCATAACCGAGCTTTGCGTCTTATTGAGAATGATTTTCAAAGTTTTTTCATCAACTCTACCTGATTTTTTTATTTTCTGATAATAGATATCTCCTGAAAGCAAACGTTGAAATCCCGCTCTTCCGCGTAATGAAGGATCTTTTTCATCCAAAAGATGAATTCCAAGAATGTGCGGAAGATATTCGGTTTTAAATTCAACCGGAATTTCAACACCGTCCAACTCAAACCTAATCCATTTTCCACTGAAAAACTTATTAAAATAATTCGCTATGTCAATAAAATCATACTTCTTAAATATACTCCCCCCACTATTTAATAATAATAGTCCTTCACAATCCCGACTTCCACTTATTATCTTCGTGCGTTTACGTTTTTTGGCTTTTCGATACGTTTTCTCTTCATCGTATAATTCCTGAACCTCTTCAAGATTAATAAAGGGGCTACTTTCATCATAAACATATTCTTCTTCCTTGATTGAAGGAGAAACTGACCGTAGAACCGCGCTTTTACTTTCTTGATGGATTACATCAGTTTTTAAAGAGGTTAGTAAGTTGTCAGTTAATCTGTAACGAGAATGCAATAGATTTTTGATTTTTTGAGCCTGTTTTTCGTAACGACAAATTACAATCAAACTTCTGCCATCCAAAGTTAAATAGGCAGCGGTCGCTCCATGGTAAAAAGCCAGGTTCTTTATTTTATTTAAGAATTGTTTGCCTTTATATTCTCCGATTCTTCGTGCCTCAAATTTTTCAATGCTGCTAAATGCATTTGTTGCCATCTTATAAAAATTTCTTTCCGTAATTCCTTCAACAATAGCATCAAGAAGCGAAGTATCGATATTTGTTTGTCCGGTATAACGAGGGTTTTTGTAATTTCCGAGTCTTAAATCGACTAATAGCACATAAGCAAATACAGCATTCCCTAAATAATGGAACTTGTCCAATTTTGAATCATATATAACCGTAGAATAGTTTTTATACAACTGTACACGCTCAGGAAACAATGAATACAACTCTGTGCTATCGCAGCCGAAATTACCTAAAGCAGCGATGATGGCATTTAAGTAATTGTCCGTAGAAATTAAACCAAAATCGCCTTGTAACGGCTTTTTTATCCTAACTCTTAGTCCAAAGCCAATTATTTTGGAAACCTCTCCGACCATAATCTCTAATTCGCGATTATTACTTGCGTCCGAGAAATTTACTTCACAGTACGATCGATCCAATTTTTCAATGGTTATATTACTCCATAAACTTAACGGCGTGTAAATAACTTTATAATGATTTAGAATCTTTTGATAGCCTAGAGGAAGCATTGCATAAGCTTTTGCTTCTGTTTGTGCTAGAACCTTTATTTCCTCAGCGACATTGTCGCGAATGCTTTGCTCCGATTTTATCGCTCGTCTTGAACTTCTTATTGAACTAACAAGTAATTGAAATTGTTTCGAACGATAAGGATATTTTTTATAAATCGCATTTTGCAGGCGGCTTAATACCTGCTGTGCGTTTTTTTTATTATTCAAACAGAGTCCGTAAACCGCAGAGCCACTTCCCGTCATCACCGCCCCCAAGGCCCCGGCAGCAAGCAAGTCTCTTTTTATTTCACCAATTTCCGTTCTGTCTACGCCCTTTTCCAAATCATTAAATAAGTGTCCGGCAATTCTATCAAGTTCGCCAGCATTAACCGCATCTTCCAACTCATTAATAAAACCTGTATTTTCACGGTGTACAGTAAAGTTTTGAAAGATTTGCGCAGTTGAATTTTTGAACGGGAAAACGACTAATACCAAGTAGGAAAAAGGCATATCTTCAATAAATTCGATTATTTCGCCCCTGCCTCTAACCCTGGCGGTTTTGTTATAAATACAAAAGGGGACATCACTACCAATTTCAGAGCCAATTTTTGCTAAGTCTTCTAAACTTAATCCTAAATTCCAAAGCTTATTTATTGCTCTTAAGGTTGCCGCACAGTCGGCGCTGCCACCACCTAAACCGGCCTGTTCCGGTATCCTTTTTACAATCCTAAC
>DUTX01000054.1 GCA_012841865.1 Acholeplasmataceae bacterium
ACTTTCCCGTTCGACTTGCATGTATTAGGCATGCCGCCAGCGTTCATCCTGAGCCAGGATCAAACTCTCAAATAAAAGTTTATTCCCGCTCCGCCTGTTCTATTCAGTTTTCAAAGACCTTGTTATTAAATACCGCAATTTTGCGGCACTGATTATTATACTACAAACCAATCTCAATTGTCAACCGTTTTTAAAAACTTTTAAATTGATACTTGGTTAAATATAGACCTTCCAGTGGAAAGCCTTATATATTATATAATATTTTGGGGCAATTGTCAAATGAATTTGCCTGCTTTTTTGAAAATTATTTTTCCTTTTTTTCACACTTTGAATTAAATGGGCACGCCTATTGCGTGCCCGATTTTAATACCTTTGATTAGGATCATATTGAAAGAGAACACTGACTGATTTATCGTCAATAATATTCAATACGCCTTGACCAAGAACTTTTGCTACCGATAATTGCGTAATTCTGTCGCACTTTTTTGATTCCGGCAATTTGATCGAATTTGTCGTTATAAACTCAGAAATCTGAGAAGAACAAATCCTTTCCACCGCATTTCCGGATAAAACCGGATGGGTCGCAACCAGATAAACTTCTTTGGCGCCAGCTTTCTTTAGCGCTTCCGAAGCGACGGTTACAGTTCCTGCCGTATCAACAATATCGTCAACCAGGATACAAGTTTTGCCTTCAACGTCCCCGATGATGTTCATCACTTCCGCAACATTTGGTTTCGGACGACGTTTATCGATGATAGCAATCGGTGCTCCAAAATTCAAAGCGAATTTCCGAGCCCGGGTTGTTCCCCCGTGGTCGGGAGAAACAATTACGACATCTTTAAGATTCTTTTCCTTCAAATAAGCGACCATAATCGGTGCCGCTTCAAAGTTATCAATGGGAATATTGAAGAATCCTTGGATCTGGGCAGCATGTAAATCCATCGAAAGAATTCTTGTCGCGCCGGCTACGGTCAAGAGATCCGCGACGAGTTTTGCGGAAATCGGTTGTCTTGCCAACGCTTTTCTGTCTTGTCGGGAATATCCGTAATAGGGCATAATAACATTAATTGTCTTGGCCGACGCACGTTTCAACGCGTCAATCATAATTAAAAGTTCCATATAATGCTCATTAACGGGAGCCGATGTAGTTTGCACTACAAACACATGATGACCGCGTACGGTTTCAGAAATATTAATACTGACTTCCCCGTCTGAAAAACGGGACAATGTGCAATCAGCCAAGGAAATACCCATATATTCGGCTATTTCTTTTGCCAAATCAGGATTAGAATTCAAGGTAAAAAGTTTTACCTTTGAACCGTGAACAATTGCCATTCAAAGCCTCCTATTGCATTCCCTTATATTATACACTACGAAAGGATTGTTTTCAATCGGATTTTGCGCTAAAACGCTTTAGTCAAAAATCACGAGATTTCAACATTTTTTCTCATTGCCTTCGTTATCAATGATTTCTACATAAGGGCCGACAATTATATTTTCGCTAATTTGCGAATTTTTAATCCGCGAATAACGAACAATCGCTTTCAAACCGACCGTTGAATTATTTATCTCCGCATAAGGTCCAATTATTGTTCCCTTTTCAATTTTGCTTTTGCCGACAATAATCGAGCCCGGTAAGATTATGGCTCCTGATTCAATCTCTACATCACAACCGATGACTACTGTCTCTGGGCGATGAATGGCAACTCCTGCAAGCAAATGTTTTTTAATAATTTTTGCTTGCAGATAATTTTCCATTTCAGAAAGTTGAACCAAATCATTTGCGCCACTGATTTCTTGGTAATCATTAGCTTGATATCCGGAAACACGATATCCTCTTTGATTAAAAATCTCAACAATATCGGTTAAATAATACTCTTTTTGTGAGTTGTTGTTTTTTATTTCATAAATCGAACTAAACAATTTTTGATTATCTACCAAATATATGGAAGAATTGATTTCGGTAATCTTTTTTTGTTCCGGTGTACAAAATCTATCCTCTACAATTTTTATAATATCCCCAACTTGATTCCGAATAATTCTTCCATAACCGAAGGGATTAGGGTGATCGGTGGTGAGGACGGTCAAATCAGCGTCCGTTAGAGCGTGATGCTCAATAAGCTTAGCATAGGTTGCAGATGTAATCATCGGCATATCCCCAAGAGCTATCAAAGTGGTTCCAGAGTAATCTTTCATAAAATCTTCCGTCATTGAGACCGCGTGCGCAGTTCCTAATTGTTCTTCTTGATAAGCAAACTCAGTTTTGTCGACTAGAATCGCTCCCAGAACTTCCCTCTTATAACCGACAACAGTAATTATTTTTTCTACATTTACGGCTTTGAGGCTGTCAATAACATATTCTGCCATCGGTTTATCAATTATGCGAAGGGCACATTTCGGAAGTTCTGTATTCATCCTTGTCCCTTTACCTGCCGCTAAAACAATCGCTCTAACTTCCATAAAAAACTCCTTTGCACTATTCTTCGTTTTCTTCTGTTTCCTGAGTAGGTTCTTCAACTTCTTCTTGTCTTTGCAGTTTCTCTTCTTCTTTACGAGAATATTCCTCAAGCACAGCGGTTACGATTTGATTGCGCATTTCTGCGGTTATTGGATGGGCAATGTCTTTGAAAACACCGTTCTTCTTAACCGCCGGCATTACAACAAATAATCCCGTTTCACCTTCGATAACTTTGAGGCCATGCACCATGAATGCATTTTCGAGAGTGATTGTTGCTGTGGCTCTAAGTTTTTCTTTACCTTCAATTAAATAGACCTTTACTTCGGTAACGTTCATACTTCTAATTCCTTTCTCAAAATTTTTCGTATTTCTAATTTTAGAATTATAAGATTACAATCCTGTAGCTGTCCTTCTTACCGATATGAGCCGGAACTTTCCAGATAAACGACGTATAAAAGAAATACTTGTTTGTCCTCTGATCTTTACCGATACCCAAAAGATTCTGCTTATGGAATAAATTGTCCGAAAGCATCCTTGTAATTCCAAATGCGAATTTTTCCATCTTCGTATCGCTTCCGACGATAACATCGCGCGGAAAACAATAGAAACTGTCCGACCGGTTGTGAAAAATATCATTGAAAATCATAACCGAGCTTTGTGTCTTGTTAAGAATAACTTTCAAAGTTTTTTCATCAACTCTACCAGATTTTTTTATATTCCGATAAAAGATATCTCCTGAAAGCAAACGTTGAAATCCCGCTTTTCCGCGCAAGGAAGGATCCTTTTCGTCTAAAAGATGAATTCCGAGTATGTGCGGAAGATATTCAGTTTTAAACTCTACCGGAATTTCAATACCGTCCAATTCAAACCTAATGCATTTTCCACTAAAAAACTTGTTAAAATAACTTGCTATATCAATAAAATCATAATGTTTAAATATGCTCCCCCCACTATTTAATAATAACAGCCCTTCACAACCGCGTCTTTCGCTTAATATCTCTGTGCGTTTCCGCCTTTTGGGTTTTCGATATCTATTCTCTTCAAGGTCATAGTCTGTAATTTCTTCAAAATTTAGGAAGGGACTACTTTCATCATATGTAATTTCCTCTTCCTTGATTGAAGGCAAAACAGAGCGTAAAACCGCACTTTTACTTTCTTGGTGGACCACGTCAGTTTTTAAAGAAGTAAGTAAATTGTCATTTAATTTAAATCTAGACCGCAAAAGATTATTAATTCTTTGAGCCTGTTTTTCAAAACGACATAAAACAATCAAACTTCTGCCATCCAAATTTAAATAAGCTGCGGTTGCACCTTGAAAAAAAACCAGATTTTTTATTTTATTTAAAAATTGCTTACCTTTATATTCTCCGATTCTTCTCGCATCAAATTTTTCAATGCTACTGAACGCATTGGTTGCCATTTTATAAAAATTTCTTTCCGAAATTCCTTCAACAATAGCATCAAGTCGCGAAGTATCGATATTTGCTTGTCTGGTATAACGAGGACTTTTATAATTCCCCAATTTCAAATCCACTAAAACTACATACGCAAATACAGTATTTCCTAAATTTTCGAACTTGTCCGTCTTCGAATCATATAAAATTGAAGAGTATTTTTTAAATAATTGAACGCGCATAGGAAAAAGCGAATACAGTTCATCGCTATCGTAGCCAAAATTACCCAAAGCAGTGATAATGGCATTTAAGTAATTATCAGTAGAAATAAGACCGAAATCTCCATGCATCGGCGTTTTAATCCAAACCCTAAGTCCAGAGCCGATTACTTTAGAAACTTCTCCGACCATTATCTCCAATTCACGATTATTGCTTCCGTCCGAGAAATTCACTTCATAATAGAGACGGTCCAATTTTTCAACAGTGAGATTGCTCCATAAACTTAGCGGCGTATAAATTGCTTTATAATGATTAAGGATTTTTTTGTAACCGAGCGGAAGCATTGCGTAAGCTTTTGTTTCTGTTTGTTCAAGAACTTTTATTTCATCGACAACATCTTCCTGATAGCTTCGTTCTGATTTTAGCGCTCGCCGCGAACTTCTTACCGAACAAACAAGGTACTGGAATTGTTTCGAAAGATTAAAATATTTTTTGTAAATTATATTTTGCAGGCGATATAAAACCTGTTGCGCGTTTTTTTCGTTATTTAAACAAAGCCCGTAAACAGCCGAACCGCTTCCCGTCATCACTGCTCCCAAAGCGCCGGCAGCGAGCAAATCTCTTTTAATTTCCCTGATTTCAGTCCTGTCTACGCCTTTTTCCAAATCATTAAACAAAAGCCCGGCGATTTTGTTAAGCTCGCCCGCATTAACCGCAGATTCAAGTTCGCAGATAGAATCTGAATTTTCATGATGCACGGTAAAATTTTGAAAGATTTGGGCCGTAGAATTTCGAAACGGAGGTAAGACTAATACCAAGTAAGTAAAAGGCATATCTTCGATAAACTCTATTATTTCGCCCCTGCCTTTGAGTCTGGCGGTTTTGTTATAAATACAAAAAGGGACATCACTACCGATTTCAGCACCGATTTTCGCTAACTCCGCTAAACTTAACCCTAAATTCCAAAGTTTATTTATCGCCCTTAAGGTTGCCGCACAATCAGCGCTTCCGCCGCCTAAACCGGCTTGTTCCGGAATCCTTTTTACAATCCTAACTTTAACTCCGCGTTCAATTCCAAACCTTTCTTGTAAGGTTTCTATGGCTTTATAAACTAAATTGGATTTTGGTTCAAGATGTGCTAGTTCTGCACATTCGATGATTATATTCTTGCCCGGATGATCCTCAAAATATAATTCGTCGTATAAATTGAGGCTAGTCATAATCATATCTAAATCATGGTAGCCGTCTTCCCGCTTGCCGACAACTTCCAAACCGAGGTTTATTTTCGCATACCCTTTTTCAACAACCATATTTTGCTCCTATTAGACGAATAGTTTCATTTTACCGTAAGTTTCCAAACCGCCGAAAGCTTCACTTCCTTTTTCGATATATCTTAAAGCTTCG
>DUTX01000005.1 GCA_012841865.1 Acholeplasmataceae bacterium
CAAGCAAGCCTTAATTTTAAGTTCTTTACTAAATTTGCTTTTTCGTCCCATATTAAAAATACTCCTAAAATAGATAATGAATTACTTTATTTTAATTCACTGTCTACTTTAAGAGTATCATAACAGACTCCAGCCGAGAAGACTCTTAAAATATCTTTTCAGCTCCATTTTTAAGATTTGAAAATTAATCATTTTCTTTCTCCTTGCGGTAATAATGTATGAAAATTTCTTCAAGATCGAGATCTTCGATGCGAAGGGATTGGAGACGGTAATAGGATAATTGTTGGACGAGAAGGTTAACGTCACCTTTAAATGAGTAAATTGTCAGATTATTGTGCTTTCCTAAGTATTCCAATCCTTCCAATTTAACTCCTTCAAGAACGGGGTTTACATAGACCTTCTTATATTCATTCTTCTTTAGATTTTCGATTTGGTCGGAAAAGAGAATTTTTCCTTCTTTGATTAAAAGCACACGGTTACAGATTTTTTCAACTTCGCTTAATACATGACTTGAAAGAAGAATTGAGGCACCACGTCGTTTTTCTTCTTCTAAAATTGCAAAGAATTCTTGTTGGATTAAAGGATCGAGTCCGGCTGTCGGTTCATCTAAGATGATGATTTTCGGAGAATGCAATAAAGCGGAGATAATGCCGACTTTTTTTCGATTTCCGAAAGAAAGTTCACGGATTTTTCTGTTTAAGTCGAGATTTAAGCGTTCCGAAAGTTCTAAAATTCTATTTGTACTTGTTTTTCTGACTTTAGAAAAATAGATTAGCTGCTTATAAACCGTTAGTTCCGGATACAAGAAGATTTCGCTTGGAAGATATCCAATTAAAGCATTGGTTTCGGGAGCCGGATTTTTTCCAAAAATTTTAATCTGACCTGCAGTTTTTTGAATCAAGCCCATAATCGTTCTGATAACGGTTGACTTTCCGGCCCCATTCGGACCGACAAAACCGAGAATTTCGCCTTGATGGAGATCGAAACTGACACTTTCAACCCCTCTGGCTTTACCGTAATATTTCTTTAGGTCAGTAATTTCTATGACTTTTTCCATATCTTCACCTCTGTTTTACTAAGAATAATATAACATTTTTTTGATTCAGATACAATACCCAATACCTAGAAATAAAAAAAAGGTCATGATTATTCGCTAATCATGGCCTCAATTTCTTTTTTTAGTTCAGTAATGATGTTTTCTTGTTCGAGGCGGCGGATAATCTTTCCTTTTTTAAAAAGCAAAGCTCCGTTTCTGCCGCCTGCAATCCCAATATCAGCTTCGGATGCTTCCCCGGGACCGTTAACTGCACAGCCCATAATAGCGACTTTCAGTTTTCGGTTGCCGAGCGTCTCCAGATAATCTTCGATTTCGTTTACAATGCTGAGCATTTCAAATTGAATTCTTCCGCAAGTCGGACAACTGATTAAAATCGGTTTTTCATATAATCCTAAATCCGATAGAATTGCTTTCGCAACCTTAATCTCCTCAACAGGATCGGCGCTCAAAGAGACGCGGAGTGTATCACCGATGCCTTTATGAAGCAGGATTCCAAGTCCGATTGCCGAGCGTATGGCGCCGCTTTTGACGCTTCCAGCTTCGGTAACTCCGATATGAAGCGGATAAGGAAAGGTAGAATTTGCGAGCTCATAAGCTTCGACCGTTCTTTTTACATCTGAAGCTTTAATGGAGATAACGATATCAAAAAAATTTAGTTCTTCCAAGATTCTGACATGTCTTTTTGCACTTTCTACAAGCGCTTCAGCAGTCGGACCTTGATATTTTTCTAAAAGGTCTTTTTCTAGTGAGCCGGAATTGACGCCGATTCTAATCGGCACCCTTTTTTCGCGGCAGCCTTCAACAACCTTTTTGATTCTTTCGATATCGCCAATATTTCCGGGGTTGATTCTGAGTTTATCAACTCCGGATTCTAAAGCGATTAAGGCAAGCCTGTAATCGAAATGAATATCTGCAACCAAAGGAAGATTGATTTGTTTTTTTATTTCCGGAAGCGCTCTTGCATCATCTTCATTTAAAACGGCAACACGAACAATTTCGCATCCGACCGCTTCCAAACTTTTGATTTGTTTAACGGTTGCTTCGATATTCTTTGTTTGGGTATTGGTCATGCTTTGAATGGCAATAGGATGATTATTACCGATTCTGACCTTCCCGATTTTGATTTCCTTCTTGATTTGTCTTGGTAGCATTTAAAGTCACATTCTCCGTTTTAACAGTTTTTTTCTTTCTCTTTTTCCGTTTTCTTTGTGGAGAACGAATCCGGTTTTCCCTTAAAATATTGTAAATCGTGCTTCGAGAAAGATCGTAGCCCTGACTTTGCATGATTCTTGCAAATTCAGTAAAATTGGTTCCTCTATATTGTTTCCGATATATTTGAGCCAATTCCTTTCTGATGTCTTCTTCATAAGTGTTTACTGGTTTATGAAAACGGTTCTTATGAACAACTCCCAATTCACCTTCATCAAGAACTTGACGTTTTAAGTTCCTGACTTGTCTGGTTGTAATCTTCAACATTTTTGCTGCTTTTGGACCGTTTATTTCACCGGCAATTAGCCTGTTGATGATTCGGAGTTTTCTCTTTTCATGCCGCTTTAATTTGAGCGGTTTTGGTTTTTCCTCCGGCATTGGTAATAAAGCGACAGCTTCTTGCTTCTTCTCAACCATAAAACTCCTCCTAGTTATTAGATAAAAATTTCCTTATCTATCTTATCATAATTTGTAGAAAAATGCAAGAAAGAATCAGAGGAAAAGAAAAAAGGATATTTTCATATCCCTTTCATCTCTTAGTTTTTTCTTTATGTAAAGTCTGTTTGCGACATTTCGGACAATATTTCATTTGTTCGATTCTGTCGGGAGTATTTTTCTTATTTTTTTCAGTTAAATAGTTTTCCATATTACAGACTGAACATCTCATTAAAAATGTTACGCGCATTTTAGTCCTCCTAGTACAAGTTCTTACTAGTAGATTATATACTAAACAACAAATTTTTGCAAGAAATATTTCTTTTTCCGCATGGACTTTTTCCATTTACTATTTAGGACGCATTTCATATTATGATATTAAAAGGAGGTATGTATGAATTATTTCTTTGGTCCAGAAAATAGAAGGGAAGATAGGTGGGAAGATAGATGGGAAGAAGGATGGGAAGAAAATAGTGAATGGGGCTGGATTTGGGATGAAAGACGCTGCTGCTTTCGGTTAGTCCGCCGTTGCCGGCACCGCCGTCACGACGATTGTAACCGCCGTCACCGCTTTCATGATGACAGAAAGAGAGATCGATTCCGTCAACATGTGCATGAATTTCTAGGCAGTACGCGAATAGCGGAAGCGGAAGAAGAACCCCATAACCATCGTTTTGCTGGTGTTACTGGTCCCGCCATTCCGGCAGGAAACAGCCATGTCCATCGGATCGAAACATTAACCGATAATACCGATCATACTCATCGCATTGAGGACAACACTGGTGAAGCCATCGATGTTGGGGGCGGTCGTCATGTTCACTTAGTCCGTGGAGAAACTACTTTTGAAGATGGTCATCGTCATGAATATATCTTTGCGACATTGATTGAAAATCCGCTCGGAAACGAAAATTAAAAAGAAAGGCAGGTTCATTAAAACAATATGAACTTGCTTTTTTAATTTGTGATTTTAACTTGTTCTCGCAAGCATTTAGTTGTATAATATACATAATTTCCTATTGTTATAATATTTTTCAAGTAATCTTAAAAACAACTGAGGTGATTTAAATGACAGGAAACAAATGGGAAGGTAAGAAAGTAGCTTTTTTGGGTGATAGCATTACCTTCGGAAGCGGTTCGGAAATAAGATTTTCTGATATTGTCGGAGAAAAACTTGGTTTTTCAAAGGTTTATAATTATGGCCATAGCGGTTCTAAAATCACGATGGTTGCTCCTCGTGACTTAAGTTTTGTAAACAGATTTCAAGATATGGCAGATGATGCTGATTTAGTGTTTGTTATGGGCGGAACCAATGATTATGGCCATGCTTTTGCTTCAATTGCCGTTCCCTTTGGAAATTTTTCTGATCGCCTTAAAACGACTTTTCAAGGCGCACTGCATATTTTATTTCAGGGTTTAATAAAAAAATATTTAGGAAAAGAGATTGTAATTCTAATTCCTCCCCACCGAAGCGGTTTTAACAGCTTGGATGATATAACTCCGAATCCGGAAACCGGTAAGAATTTTCCCGATTATCTTAATGCAATTCGCCAAACTGCGGAGTATTATGGGCTTCCTATTCTTGATTTGTATCGAAATTTACCTTTAAATCCAATTCTTCCGGAAATCAGGGCTAAATATATACCTGATGCATTGCATCCGAATGAGGAAGGGCATCGGTTGATTGCGGAAGCGATAATTAATTTTTTGAAGTATAATTAAATTTTTTTTTTTGGTTTTATAGATTAACCAAAAATAATATGGAAAATATTAGTATTAAAATTTTGATACACTTCCATGTTAAATATATGAGAAGAATTTGTGATTGGCTGAAAGCAATAGGGGAAGTGATGATTAATTATTTTAATAATTTTTCTATCAATAAAAGCCATCAATTTTGAACTGATACATGTCAAGTAGACAGTAATAAAAATAAAAATATTTAAGCTATTAATGCTTGTTTTCGATATTCTATCGGAGGCAAGCATTTTAATTTACCTTGTAATCGCTTATGATTATAAAA
>DUTX01000172.1 GCA_012841865.1 Acholeplasmataceae bacterium
AAGTTGAAATGGACAAGGTGTTTGGGATTGAGAATTTCCAAAGAGATATTATTTGGCGAATAGGTTGGGTTAGTGGATATAAGACACAAGCTAAAAATTGGATTAGAAATCATGATAATATTTTATATTATACTAAGTCTAATAAATTTACATTTAATAAGGAGTATATACCTTATCCTGAAGGTTATGTAAGACGTGATGGTAAAAAACCTAAAGGCAAAGGAATACCTATTGAAGATACTTGGAATTGCAGTGAGAATGATATTTTGAATTCTATACAAATAATGAGTTTTTCTAAAGAAAAGGTGGGTTATAATACACAAAAGCCTAAAGAACTGTTAGAAAGAATTATAAAAGCTAGTAGCAATAAAGGTGACGTAGTAGCAGACTTCTTTTGTGGATCAGGAACTACATGTGTCGTAGCAAAAGAACTTGGAAGAAATTATATAGGTTGTGACATAAATGAAAAGGCAATTAAAATAACCACAGAAAGAATCAGTAAACAATAAACAATGCAATTAATCAAAAACATGGTAGTCAAGTAAACCTTGATAATTCAACGTTTCAAAAACGAGATATTGCAATAAAAGGATGATTTTATTTAGATAAACAAAGAATGATACGATGGTAAAAGGAGAGATAAAAATATTGGAATTAAATAAAATATATAATATGGATTGCTTAGAAGGTATGAAACTTATACCGGATAAATCTATTGATATGATTTTATGTGATTTACCATATGGTACTACTGCATGTAAGTGGGATAATGTGATTCCATTTGAACCTTTATGGGAGCAGTACAAAAGAATCATTAAAGACAATGGTGCAATTGTGTTATTTGGTAGTCAACCATTTACAAGTGCGTTAGTTATGAGTAACCCTAAGATGTTTAGGTATGAATGGATATGGAAGAAAACAAAAGCTACATTATTCCAACATGCGAATAAGATGCCTTTGAGGAATCACGAAAATATCTGTGTATTCTACAAAAAACTACCGACGTATAACCCACAAAAAGTATACGTTGGAATAAAAGATAAGAGAAAAACATTCACAAAGAGGAAGAATAATGAAGAGTTCACTAAGGGTGGGTTGGAAGTTCAGGTTAGAAAAGATGACGGTTGGAGGTTTCCAGTAACAGTTCAAGAATTTAACAATAGTGATAAAACAAAACAATTACACCCGACACAAAAACCAGTTGCGTTATTAGAATACTTAATAAAAACATATACCAATGAAGGTGAAACAGTTTTAGATAACTGTATGGGAAGTGGCACAACCGCAATAGCTTGCATAAATACAAATAGAAATTACATAGGTTTTGAACTAGATAAGAACTATTATGATATAGCTAACAAGCGTATTGAAGAACACAAGGCAGTATATACAGAATGATTTGGAGGCGATATACATATTAGAACTAAACAAGATATACAACATGGATTGCCTTGAGGGAATGAAACGTATTCCAGACAAAAGTATTGATATGATACTTTGTGACTTACCTTATGGTACTACAGCTTGTAAATGGGATATTATTATTCCTTTTGAACCATTATGGGAACAATACGAAAGAGTTATAAAGGATAATGGTGCGATTGTTTTAACGGCGAGCCAACCATTTACCACTAAACTTATTAACTCGAATATTAGTCTTTTTAAGTATGAATTGATATGGGATAAAGTAAAACCTTCTAGCGGATTACATGCTAAACAGCAACCATTAAGACAACACGAGAACATATTGATTTTTGGGAAGAGTAAAATCGAATATAATCCACAAATGGAAAAAACAGAATTAAGAATAGATAAACCTAGAGTTGCTAACAACGGTGAGGCGTTTGGTGGAAAAAACGTTTTAAGGCAACATAATAATAAAGGGCTTAAATACCCTAGAAGCATATTGAAAGTTTCTAACGCTAACCAACGAGGTAAAGTACATCCAACACAAAAACCAGTAGCCCTATTCGAATATCTAATCAAAACCTACACCAAAGAAGGCGAAACAGTTTTAGATAACTGCATGGGAAGTGGAACAACTGGAGTTGCATGTAAAAACACTAACAGAAAATTTATCGGAATAGAATTAGACAATACATATTATAAAATCGCAGAAGAGAGAATTTTAATGGCATAATACATACAATATATAGTGTTCAATATATAAACAACCACAACATATAGACATTAAAATTGTGATAAAATTATAGTTTGATTCAAAAAATAGAAAGAGGTGGCTATTGGATAGAAGAGAAAGGAAGTATTATTTAGTCACGTTTACATCATCTTCATATGATATGAGAATGGACTACACTAAAATATGTTGCCCATCAAGGAAAGTGCATCCAGTGAAAGATTTTTGGAGTGACAAATACAATGGTTATTGGCAGATGATGATGAGTTGTAAAATCGTGGATTGTGAATCTTTAGAATATGAACTCAGGAAAGCAATAAGAAGAGATAAAGGTA
>DUTX01000055.1 GCA_012841865.1 Acholeplasmataceae bacterium
ATCCCTTCGCATCGAAGATCTCGATCTTGAAGAAATTTTCATACATTATTACCGCAAGGAGAAAGAAAATGATTAATTTTCAAATCTTGAAAATGGAGCTGAAAAGATATTTTAAGAGTCTTCTCGGCTGGAGTCTTTCGATTGGCATTTTTCTATATATAGTGATTATTCTTTATCCGATGGTAAAAGATTTATATAATCAACTTTCTGGAGAACTTTTAGAATTACTCGAAAACTTTGGTGGGCTTCCGAAAAATGAAATTGAATATTTCGCAACCGAAGGCGGTATGCTTTTACAGCTTTTCGGTGCTGTTTATGCGGCTTTCACAGGTTTTAATCTAATCAGCCGCGAAGAAAGAGAACAAACGACCGATGCAGTTTTTTCCCTTCCGGTTTCAAGAACTTCTTTCTTCTTTACAAAATTAATTGTTGCCTTCATACAAATGTTACTCTTTACTATCTTCATTATGCTCTGTAGCTTTTTAGGATTTATATCGATCTCAAGCAATTTAGACTTTTCCCGTTTCTTTATTTATATGGCAATATATTTACTTTTATTGCTTGTCGTTGTTCTCTTGGGGATGAGTTTAGCTTGCTTTCTAAAAAGAAGTTCAAAATCAGCAATAGCGCTTGTTATTCCGCTTCCGCTCTACTTACTAACCCTTTTCTCTTCTTTAGTGAAAAACGATCTCTTAAAGAAACTAAAATATCTTTCACCTTTTACCTTTAGCGATCCAATCACATATTTAAAATTGGGAGAGAGTTTCGAATATATCAGTTTTCTTGTTACCGCAAGCATAAGCATTATTTTAACCATTATCGGTTTATTCTTATACCGAAAAAGAGAATTCACAAATTAAAAAAGGTTCAGATCAAGCAAATGATCTGAGCCTTTTATTCTTCATCAGCAGGTAAGTATACTTGCGTTTCAACTTCAGGGAGTGCGGTAACATCCCTTAGTTTACCTTGTATCATTCTTGTTCTGGTACCGACAAGTTTATCCAATTGCTCATTGGCTTGGGTAATCTTCTTCTGTGTGTCTTCCAAAACCTTTCCGAATTTATCAAACTCGGTTTTTACAGCACCGAGGATGTTCCACACTTCGCTGCTCCGTTTTTGAATTGCCAAGGTCCGAAAACCCATTTGCAGTGAATTAAGTAACGCGGCCATTGTTGTCGGTCCGGCAAGATTAATTTTATATTCTCTTTGTAAGAATTCCAATACTCCGCTTTTTACCGCTTCCGCATACAAACCTTCAACCGGTAAAAACATAATTCCAAAATCGGTTGTATTAGGTACATCGATGTATTTATCATGGATGTCTTTCGCAAACAACTTTAACTTCCGAACCAAATTTGTTTGAGCGTTTTTAATTCCATCCACAGAGCCGCTGTCATAAGCGTCAAGGAGATTTTGATAGTCAACCAGCGGGAATTTCGCATCAATCGGAAGATAAACTGTTTCACCGTCACCGGGAAGTTTGATAGCAAAATCAACACGGTCTTTACTTCCCTTCTTGGTTGCATATTGAATTTCATATTGCTCAGGAGTCATTATCTCTTCTAAGATATTGGCAAGTTGAAACTCTCCAAGCGTTCCCTGCGTTTTTACATTAGTCAAAACCTTCTTCAAATCGCCGACACCGCTTGCTAAGTTCTGCATTTCTCCGAGACCTTTATAAACTTGTTCTAAACGTTCGCTGACAAGCTGAAACGATTTTGAGAGCCGATCTTCCAATGTTTTTTGGAGTTTTTCATCAACGGTATGCCGAATTTCTTCTAGTTTCTTACTGTTATCCGCTTGTAAATTTGCGATTGCCTTCTCAACCGTCGTTCGGATATTCTCAAGTTTAGTTTCAGTGATGGTTGCGGAAGATGCAAGCGACTTTTCAACGCTTTGACGGATATTTTCAAGTTTTAATTCAGTCTCACGAGCATTGTTTCCAAAGGTGCTATTCAATTGCGTTAGATTAGCATTGAGGGATTCCATCAATAACTTGGAGAATTGTTCATTGCTTTTATTCAATAAACTTCCAAAACTATCAAGCGCCGTATGAATCGAACTGATAATCTCCCCCCGATTAGCATCTAATTTCCCTTCCATATCTTTCTCAGACCTTTTAAAAAGTAACAACAAAAGAATTCCTACTAAAACAAGAAAACTTAAGCTGACGAGAACCAAAATAATGATTTCAACTTCTTTCATACAACACCTTACCTTTATTATTTTTTATGAGCTTTCTTCCGATACTGGGAATCAATATATGCCCTTTTCATTTTCTTAAGCTCTTTATCAATCAATTGTTTGCGTTTTTTCTTATATCCGGGTTTAACTTTTTTTCCTAAAGGAATCCGCGCTTGAATTTCTTTAAGCGCTTTTTCTTTTTGGCTTCTAACCTTTTTTGCACTTCTTATCTTGGTTGGTACCAATTCGCCGTTTTTTAAGGTTTTATAAGCGCATTTCAAACCCCGTTTTTCCAAGTTTTTTACATAAGCATCATCTTCATAGTCATAAAAAGAAATCGCGGTTCCGGTAAAGTCCATTCTCCCGGTTCTTCCGGTCCGGTGAATGTAGAATTCTAAATCGAGTGGAAGTTCATAGTTGATGACATGACTAACGCCGACAATGTCCATGCCTCTGGCAGCCAGGTCGGTCGCAACCACATATTGAAAACTCCCTTCCTTAATTCTTTTTAAAACCTGGCGTCTTTCCCGTGGTTTCAAATCACCGCTCAACACTCCCGGCTTTAAACCGGAGTTTGCTAGAAAAGCTGCAACTTCTTCTACCTTATCACGGGTATTGACAAATATTAATGCGAGATAGGGCTGAAAGATATTTAAAAGTTCATAAAGCAATTGATTTTTATCTTTGTTTTTAGTCGGAATAAATATATGTTCGATTTCTGCTTTGGAAATTTGTTTTTCGGTTAAATCGACAGTAACTAATTTTTGTAAATATTTATTTAAAAAAAATATTAAATCTTGATTCAGGGTTGCGGAAAAAATCAAAGTTTGAATATCTTCAGAAAAGACGATGAAAATACGGTCAATGGTTTCCAAATCTTCCGGAACAAAGACCATATCCGCTTCATCAACAACGACCTTCCGCGCTGTATAGATTTTCAGCAGATTGCTATCGATTGCTAAATCTTTCAATTTTCC
>DUTX01000056.1 GCA_012841865.1 Acholeplasmataceae bacterium
AAGATAATTGCTAATCCTATCCAAATACACATATATAAAGAATTTTGAGATATTACAGCCAACAAAGCCAATAAACCTAAACTTAATGTAAATATGCTTCCTAGAACGCTTTTTAAGTCGTTGAATTTCCACTTCTTTGTTCCAAACATTAAAACATTCCCGAATAGTATAACTGAAAATATTATTATCATTTCTCCCATTGCGGCATGAAATCCACCAAAAAACGCACATAATGACCCAAATGCTACACATCCGTCAGCTATGCCAGAAACTATTTTGTTTGTCTTTTCCATAAAACTAATTTACCCCTTTTTACTTATTTTTTCTCATTTTAATAGTATTCTACACATTTCCTATTTTATACTATTTTTAATAAAATTACACCTTTTTTATATTTTTCTTAATTTTTCTTGCTTGTAAACCCTACTGTTAGTTTTATGTGAAGTTTACTGTGAACAAACTGTTAACCCTATAAGAAGAAGATAAAGAGATAAAGAGAACTAGAATAAAAAGAAAAAATTTACAAAAAGAAAAAAGTTTTACATCGCTTCGCTCTTGGTTCCGCTATTCGCTTCACCTCTGATTTTTTTGTTTTTTTAACTGCTTTTAGGTATTTTTAAGTTTCCATCTGTTTTTAAAACTAACCAATTTTTATAAGGAAACCGAATACTCTTTTACAATCTCTTCAATTAGTTTGATTGCTTTTGTGCCGATGCCTTGGCGTTGATATTCCGGCAAGACAAAAATATTTTCTAGCCAATCTGCTTCCGCACCTCTGCTGCCTAAATGGACAAAACCGATATATTTATTCTCGAATAAGATAAAGTAAAATTTATTTTTATCTGCTGTCCAGACTTTTAAATCCGCCAGCGCTTCTTCGTCACTTTGTATAATTTGGTTATGTGCAGACCAAAAACCTTTAATTAATTCCAAAGCGATTTTTTCTTCATTATTATATAGCGCTAATTTAACCATTATTTCATCTCAACTCCTAAATTTTTTTCTTCATTAAAATTCTTATTTATTATAACACCAAAATTTAAAAGAAGAAAGATTTTTAAAAAAAGCCAAGGTTAAAACCTTACCTTGACTAATTTTAGCTCCAATTAAAAGGTCAGGGCATCGTACTTCTTACCCAAAACTTCTTTAAAACCTTTTTTCCGTCTCGATTTAATAAACCCGATTTTTAGGGCAAAGCTAATCATCGGAAGATTGCCGGAGCAAGCTAGCACAAATAATAGAATAAGCTCCAACTCTTATAAATAATCGATGTAGGTAAATAATACTAGGCATTTTCAAACTTGATTGTAATATTTCCGCTAGACACACTGACTTTAATTAAATTTGGACCGTTTCCGAACTTAAGAATACCTTGGCTGCTAATATCAGTCCCCGTTCCCTTTACATTAATCTTGCCGCTTGAAGTTTTTAAGTCAAGTTGGTAAAGTTCGGGGTCGCTGGTTAAAATACCTAAATTTACGGTCCCGCTTGAAGCCAAAACCTCGCAGTTTTCACTACGTAGCTTTGTGCTTGTGATTTTCCCGCTTGAAGCATCAATGTCTAAGTTTATTAAACTTGAATCATCCAAATTGACATTACCGGAAGAAAGACTGAGATCTGCTTCTTCCGCATCAACCTTTTTTAGGTTAATATTTCCGCTCGAAGCAGAAATCTTGAGATTTTCCGTTTCCATATTGGTAATGTTTACCGAACCCGAGGAGACTTTAATCTCAGCTGTTTCAGCCGTAAGATCCTTTAAAATAATTTCTCCGCTTGAGGCTTGAACGGATAATTCTTCAATATTAATTCCAGAAGTAATGTCAATGGTTCCCGATGCTAATTTTAAGCGCGCAGAGATAAGTGACTCGGGTAGTGTAATTTCTATATCTTTTGCTTTCGTAAAGGAAAACATAATATACCAAGGTTTCTTTTGCGAGATAGTTAAAGTACCGTTTTCTAGGGAAATTTTATAATCATAAATATTACTCTGATAATAACTTATTCGAACTGTATCATCTTCCGATTTCTTTGAAATTAAATTGTCGGAAGCAATACTTACATTTAGATTGTTAACATTTTCTTGATAAGTTATTGAATCAAGTCTTCTTTCTTCCAGGCCTAAGAAAACTTTATAATTAAAGCCGGACAAGGCAAAAGATAGAAAAATATAACCACCGAGTATAATTCCTAAGACGCCGAGTGAAATAAAGATTTTTCTTTTCATATTAACTCCTTTAAATAAAATATTATTACACAACTATAAACAAAATAAGTAAAGTAACAAAAACCGCTCCCAAAGTTAAAAGGAAATTGTGTTTTTTAGTATAAGGGCTGATTTGATCAAAGATATGAGGAAGTAAGAAAATTTCATAACCGGCCAACACCCCTAAACTTGAAACAAGGAACCAATCGCCTTCGTAAATTATGCTTGTATATAATAAAAGTAAAAGCAGGACAACCAAGGGAGTTGTATAGACAAAGAGCAATCTTGTTCTTCTTTCGATTCTGTTTAACTTCTTCAAAAATATCGGTAAGATTAAAATCGAATAAGCAAGCAAAATTCCTAAGTAAGCAGTCAGTAACCAATCAAGGGAATTGTATATTCCGGTGGCGAGTAAAATCAAATATAAAAATAGCAGCGGCAAAGTATATTGCAGCACTAAGGTGCGTTCATGATATTTTTCCGGAACATAGCGATGTAAAAAGGGGAGATTGGTTAATGAAGCGCTTAATAAAATTGATGGCAAAACAATTATAAACCATGAGAGAGTTTTGTCAATAGTTAAATTTAAAATTAAAGTAATAAGTAAGGCTAAACCGTATGAACCGAGCGTAAACGCATGATACCAAGTAGCTGTCCTTTTATAATATTGGGATTCTTTTTTAAATTTTCTGGTTGCGAGATCATCGCTTGCATTAATAAATTCTTCTGCAGTTATATTTAAGTTCTCGCAAATTGATTTTACTAAGGTTATGTCAGGATAGGATAATCCCCGTTCCCATTTAGAAACGGCCGTTTTTGTAACATAGAGCCGATCCGCCAATTCCTGTTGGGTGAAGTCAGCGGCTTTTCTTTTCAAAGTCAGATATTCTCCGAATTTCTTTTTTACATCCATAATAATCCTCCGTTCTTTTTACAACAATTTTATTCTATCTGTTTTAAAAAGTAAACAAAAAAGAGGTCGACCTGTGGTTTACCTTCATTTTTATAAATAAAGTAGAGAAAAAATTACTAAACTGATATCTATAGGCTTCACATGGTCATTATATTTTCCTCACAAACATACCAATCATCTTCACACAATAAGTTAAGTTATCCAATCACCTCTGAATAACTGATATAGATTTCCCACTGATACACAGTCATCAACTTATGTTGCCGTCTCATATGATTCACTCTTCGTTTCGGTCTGCTAATCCGTCTAAGGGTCTTACGATTTTTCTCATCTCCTTCATACATTACCTCACGATAATGCACTAGATCAGACTGCTTGATGCCCACAAGGGAGGACTTTAACCTCCGAGAACTTTTGCTTTTCAGGTTACAAACAACTAATAGGTTAATACATTAAGTAATAATAAGCAAAATGACTAGAGACCTGTAAACCTCTAGTCAATATAACTGCCTTTCACACAAAAGACCTTCACAGCTGAAGATCTTTATATATTGATTTAAATTTATTTGATTATAAATAGATAACCTCGTAGTTATTTGTCTCAACAAATTTATGCGCCCCAAAAAACTGGTCTGTCGGAATAATTCCAATTGTCATCCCAGCCATCGGGTTTTGAAAAAGCTTTTGCATAAATTGTTAAATTGAAACAATAACTAAATGCAAACTCACCAATAATTGTTAGGCTTTCTGGAAGTGTTATGCTTGTTAAACTTTTACAATCATTAAATGCATAATCACCAATAGTCGTTAAGCTTTCCGGAAGTGTTATATCTTTTAAACTTATGCAATAATAAAATGCCCAATCTCCGATACTTGTAACACTTTTCGGTAAGGTTATGTTTGTTAAACTATCACAATAATAAAATGCGTTATTTCCAATTCTTGTTACTTGATATCATTCTATCGTAGAGGGGATTAATATGCTTATGCTTTTTTTTAACTTTTCTTTTGGAAAATAAACCTCTATTTAATAGAACTGCCTGCCAAACAAAAGTATGACCAAAGATCGGTCATACTGTTTTCATTTAAAGAGAAGCCTCTGCTTTTGTCACCTGAACCGTACCGTATGGATGCTGAACAGGGGCATAGATTGAATAAAGTTTTAACGGTTTGTTTCCGGTGTTGATTAAATTATGCCAGGTTCCGGCCGGAATGATAATCGCATAATCCGGGTAGACTTTCCTTTGAAAAGATAAATTGTCTCGGCTCACGCCCATTTGGATAAGCCCCACACCATCTTCGATTCTAATAAATTGATCCAAATCGTCATGCCTTTCTAACCCGATGCTTTCCCCAGGGTTAATGCTCATCAAAGTAAGCTGTAAATGTCTTCCCGTCCAAAGCGCCAGGCGGAAATTGTCGTTTTGTTCTGTGATTTCTTCAATATCAACAACAAATAAATTTGGTCCATAATCAGTTAATTTATAAAAATGGTTATTAAAATTATTGAAATTATTATTAAAGTTATTATTAAAGTTGTTATTATTATAATTATTATAATTTCTGAATTGAGAGCGGCTGCTCCTATAGTTGGGCCGAAAATACGAAGAATTTCTGTAATTAAACAAAACACTCATCCCCTTTCATATTATCATATGAAGTTTTTGGAAAAAGGGAATTAAGTTTTTTTGTTGCTTTTAGATAAGCAAGAATAGCGTTTATATTCCTCTAATAATTAACCCGTTTATCAATTTAAAGGGGATAAATCAAGCTGAAACAATCCAAAACCGCTCGAATTAATCAAAATTTATTAAGTCCTTGTGAGTTAACATCAATATTACATAAAAAGAAATTTGGAGATTTATGATTCCGTTAAAATGCCAGAGATTTATAACAGCCTCAATTTCTAACCTCTAAAATCTTATTAATTAAAAAGCTTTTATTTTCATAAGATGTATCGAATTGTTTCTAATATGAAAGGATATGTATTATGAAAAGTTTTAAGACTAAAGATAATGACCTTTCGATTAAGAAAAATATTTTTTACGGTATTTTGTTTATCAGCCTCCTAGGCTGCCTACTACATTCAGTCTATAATTTAAGCGGAAAACTAATAATTATCGGACTCATTGCTCCGATAAACGAAAGCATTTGGGAACACTTAAAACTTGCTTTTTTTCCAACAATTATCTGGTGGGTTTCATCTTATTTTGTATTAAAGCGAAAAACACAAATTGCTTGGAAGCGCTGGTTTGCTTCCGCTGTAATCTCAAGTGTGATTAGCCCCTTATTCATTATTACATTCTACTACACTTATACGGGGGCATTCGGTTTTAATTCAATTATCCTTGATATCTCATCCTTGCTTATCGGGGCTCTTTTTGCACAACTTGTAGCGCGGCACGTTTATAGGTATGCGAAAATAGGAAGTTTGCATTATTATCTTGCAATTTTTGTGCTTTTTGTTTTTCTTCTCGCCTTCACCTTTTTTACATTCATCCCCCCAAAGCTTCCACTTTTTTTAGATCCTACCACAGGAAAATACGGACTTCAATAAAACTTTACTGATCTAGATATTTCACCATAAGTAACATATTTAAAGGAGTTCCGTCCTTTAAGATTACGCCCCGTTTTCTTTCTCCATAAACGGTAAAACCCACTTTTTCATACAAGGCTTGAGCGCGCTCGTTTCCTTCTAAAACCTCTAATTCTAGTTGCATGCAACCTTGTTTGCGAGCATAAGCGATTAATTCTTTCAACAAAGCTGTTCCGATACCGAGGCTCCAGTATTTCTTTTTTAAAGCAATACCGATACTGCCACGATGGCAAACTTTCTTAAGTCTGTTAATAAAAAGATGGGAGTTTCCCGCGATTTCACCGTCTACAAATGCTGTAATCAACAAATTTGATTCAGATTCAAGCGAGGACTTGATATATTGTTCTTCTTGTTCGACCGTCAATGTTACTTCTTCCGGGTAACGTAATATGAAATCCGTTTCTGCCGCACAAGTACGCAAATATTCTAATATCTCTTCGGCTTCTTCTACTTTCGGACTGCGCAGGAGGCAATCTTTTCCGTTTTTTAAGATTATCTTTTTTTCTTTTGCGATCATCTTAATCACCCTTTTATCTTATCACTAAGTTTTGAGTGGACCCGACCCGGGCCCTCCTTTAATATCCAAACAATAAAAGTCCTGTCAATTATTGACTGTGTTTCTTTATTAACTCAAGCGCTAAGAGAAAATCTTCAATTCCCCGGACCCGATTTAATTCTAAAGTAATCAAACCATTGTATCCGCTCTTGTAGAAGTCTTCTAAACATTCCAAGATTTTTAGTTTTCCTACACGGGGAACGAAAGAATTGTTCTCTATTAAACCTTGAACATGGACATTGTAGATTTTATTTTTAAAAGCTTTCAATTCGTGGTAGTTATCATATAAAGAACACCAGTTTAAATCAAGTGTAAAGCCGTGGTTAGCTGGCATTATTTCGCTTAATTTTTTCCAAGCTTCAAATTGCGTGAGATTTTTAGCACTGATTGGCACATTTTCATAGGCGATTTTTAGCGGATAACGAGAAATCAGCGAAGCAATTTCCGCAAATATATTTCCGATATTTAAATCTTCCTTATAGGTATCCCACAAATGGAAAACAGCGATTTCCGCATTCAACCTACATGCAGCTTCTAAATTTCTTGCTAATATTTCTTTCCCGATTTTAACTTCCTCACTATTACCACATAAGCAACATCCGACATCGCGATTGATATGAACTGAATAAACTTTAAGCTTGTGCACTTCAATAAAGTCAATTAATTTTTCTAAAGATATTTTTTCAACACGACTTAAGTCCGCGGATGTCGGTGTTTTTAAAGGTTAGTGATCCCATTCCGGTAAAAACACCAATTCCATTCCGTCTACGGGAAGCATTTTTAAAGCTTCCGGAAGATACTGATATTCGTAAAAAGCTTTCTTAAGTGCCAGCGGTAAAGTTGCTGAAGAAACTAAGTGTTTTTTCATTTTCTCCCCCAAAATTTCCCTTCTTTCTTTTCGGTTAAAGATAGGTTTTAATCCAGTCAGCAGTATATTCTAGAACCATTTTTGCTAAACTTTTATCCTTTTCAAGAATATTAAAAGTATGGTTTGCTTTTAAAATGATTTTATATTCCTTAACTTTTCCTCCGCTTGCGTTTGCGATTTCTTCAGCATGCATATAAGGTACTAGTTCATCTTCTCTTCCGGATATAGCAAGGAGTGCACCTTTGAATTTGGATAAACTTACAAGTGGGTTGGAAGCGCGGATTTCATCAAACCATGTTTTGGAAAGAAGCAAATCATCGCGCCAGAACAATGGTATTCTAGCATATCCATTATTTGAAGCCTCTTCATAATATTCTTTAAACCAACCTCCAAAAACACCTTCGCCGTTATGGCAAGCGCCGGACCAGCTTACAGCAGCTTTAATTTTACCGGGATATTTACCCAAGAATTCTGCCATCACACGTGCGCCTTGACTAAAGCCTAGGATACCAATTTTACCTGAATCAATATTATCTAGATTACAAAGGTATTTATAAATTGCTTCCGTATCACTAACAGCTCCGTAAAAAGTATAATCCTGCATTCTTGCCTTTCTTTCACCAGAACCGGCAAAATCAAAACGAATTGACGCTATTCCTCTTGCTTTTAACGCTTCCGCAAGCATTACAAAGATATTACCTACCTCATCTTTATTAGAACCTGTTCCGTGACATAAAATCACGGTAGGAGTTTTCAGATCATTATCGGGTCTAGTGAAGACTGCAGGAATTTTGTATTTGCTGGGTATTAAAAGTTTTTCTTCCATTTTAACCTCTTGAAATAATAAAAATCTTCCCAAGTTCTTAGGCTTGGGCTTTTTTATTTTATATAGCTTTTATATAGCTTGTGATTTTCTCATCATAATCAGGATAAACAAAACCTAAACTTGCAGCCACTTCTTTTGATGCTTCCCGGAACAATTCCTGACAGGTAAAAAGGGCTTTCCAAACATTTTCATAAGAATTGAGGCGGTATGTGGAAAGAAGCCTCTTCCAGAAAGTTTCGGGAAGATACTTGTTTAGGTATTTATAATTTTTACCGACACTGAGGGAGAAGTTTGTTTTTATCCCGACCTGACAAGAAAGCATTCTGAGCAGTTCTTTTATCACAATCTCATTTAGGTGATCTAACGCAAAGAGTATTTCCTTCCGACATAAGCCTTTAACCACATAAGTAGAGACCCACCAAAATTCATTGTTGCAGTCGTCAAAATCCTGCACGGAAGGCTTTTTAATCTGGTAGTCGCTGTCGGTCGGAACAGGATAGTTTTTTATTCTTCCATCCTTATCTAACAAAACCATAAGCAATTTATCCGAAGCTAAGTATAAATCAATTTCATCAACACGAAAAGCATTAAATAGGAAAAACAATTTCCAAGCTCAGGAGGAAATAAAGACATCGCTTCTGGCTTTTGCATCATGATTCTTTTTCTAAAGCATTCAAGCCAGGCGTCATCCTTAATAAAAGAATCCATATCTGTTACAGCATAGGTGATATCATAATCCTGAAATTCATCCTTCGAAACATTCACATTTGTTCGTGAACCTTCCATTCCGACAAATCTGATTCGTTCATCTTCCTTTGCTTTCGAAAGTATTAAATCCAGCATTTCTTTTTCGGTTCTCATATTATTCCTCAAGTTTACAAGTTTACTTTTTTATCGTTTCTCATTTTTATCCAATATATAATACCAAAGATTACCCCTAAACAAATAAAAACGAAACAACAGTATCTATTTTTTTTTGATTATTTTTATTGAAGAATCTTTATCAAAAATAACAATATCATCCTTTTCTATCCCGAAGTTATTTCCTACATAATAGATCTTTATTTTATCATTTTCATCAATATGATGATAAAAACTATCAATCGGAAACTTGCGATTAATAGTTCATTTATTTTGTACTTTCTTCCGTCCGTATCTTTAAATAACGCCTTCGCCAGAAGGTATAGACTGAATAGAATGATAATTTATTTACTTAAAGTTAATGTTTTTAAGTTCCTTCAGCTCATTAATAGATATGAATAGTAAGAGGATAGAACAAAAGAAAACAATATTATGACAAATAGAAAACCTATTTTCCCATTAGTTTGCATTGAGATTCTCCCCCATAGAGCTAATTAGTAAGATGAATGGAAAAGGCAAATATATTAGCTCATTTCTAAAATATCTTTACAAATACTTACTAAAGCATATCGGATCTCTGCTCTTGAATTCCAACCTCTTTTATCCCATTCGGTTCCGGAGACATCATCACCGCTTTTGATGGTTTTTTAAGACATATAAGGCAACAATTTCCGAAGAAGGCTTAATTGATGCAATATCATTTGCATCCTCTAAAAATACAACAAAGCCAACTATTGTATTTTCTACAACAGCAACGATGGTATTTTGTGGATAATTTCGGGCAATTTTACACAATTTTCTAGTTTTAAATTATCAAGAAATTCCTGAGGCATTAAACCAGTATATGTTTCTAGCCATGAAGTATAATGGACAAAACCTTTATGCTCGGCATCCTCTGCTTTGCAATCCCTTAAATAAAAATTCATATTTATTTTCTCTCCCATATTTTTTCTCCGTGTGTTTTCTAAACTTATTATACAAAAAATAACCAGATGTAAATATAAACATAATAATTAAAATCATTCTTTTATATGTAAAAAAGCCTTTGCTAAGCAATGACTCGTTAGTTAAATTTCATTTTTAGTTATTCATTATCAGTAGCTCTTGCCTTTCCTTTAGCACTGATGGCATTTTCTTCTCCGCGGGTAAAGCTTTTAATAAATTCAACTTTTCTAAATCTTAAGGCAGACCAATCTTCATCGATAGATATTTGTCTAACGGGTTCAAAATTGTAATCTCCGAGAGTCTCCCAACCAATATCTCTAGAAATAGCTACCTTATATTTCTTTGAAGATTTTTTCGGATAAGCAAACCAGACAATTCCATCATCTTTAATTTTAGGAAGAATTAACTCAGAGTACTGTGATATTTCTTCCCCACTTTTTACAAACACCAATACAAAATCAATAGTATCGTGGTTTGCTACAGTTTCCCTCACTTCTACAAGCTTAGAAATTTCCAGCTTTCTTGGAATAAATTCTTCCGGCCAATTTAGTATAAATACTTCTTTTTGTCCTTTATAATTTAGTTTTTAAAATAATTCCATAAAATCTCCTTGAATTTATAATAATTAACGTACTTTTATCTTTTCTCTCTTTTGTTAGCCGATACAATCAACATCATCGGACGACGCAATTCATCTTTCATCCCTGGAATCTCCAGCATACTTTCTGGAGGTTGCGGTTCCACTACTTGATTTATTACAAAACCATTTGCTAGCAATGTATTTAGATATGTGGTCAAAGTTCTATGGTATTTAGTTACCTTTTCACCTAAAAATATCGCTGTTCGCTTTCCTTCATAATAATAGTTGTCCACCGGAAAATGAAGTATCTCTCCTTCTTCGTTGTAATACCAGTCCTGTTTTCCATAAGCAGTGAATACAGGATGTTCTACTGTAAAAATTAAATTTCCGCCCGGCTTCAACATTCTATAAATCTTTTTTATTAAAAGCTCATAATCTGCAACATAATGAAACGCCAGTGAACTTAGGATAATGTCAAAGCTCTCATCCGGGAAATCGATATCTTCCATAGCAGAGAGAATATATTTAACCTGGTGATAATGTGTTTTTTCCCTTGCAACCTCAAGCATTTTCTGTGAGATATCAACACCTACAACCGAAGAAGCGCCATTTTCGATGGCATAAATACAGTGCCAGCCAAAGCCACACCCTAAATCAAGTACCTGCTTATCTATTAAATCCGGCATAAGCTTTTTTAAAGCATCCCATTCTCCCGCACCTGCCAATCCCAGTTTTGACCGACTCATTTGGCTGTATTTTTCAAAGAATATTTTATCATCATATTTATTTTCTTTCATCTATAATGCCTCATTGCTATACCATATTGGGACTGGATTATTCATATTATCATACCAATGCAAAACTTGTTTTGCTTGTTTACGCATGCTATTAATTTCGTTCTCTCCGAAAGGAATCGCCCAGGGTAGAGAGGATATTGTATTGGTTGCAATATATAATGCGAGCAGACCCCAAAACTCTAAAGGTAGATCCTCATTAAAATAGCCATTAACTATACCCGATGCAAATAAAGTTGACTTATTCGCACACCAGACAATCCGATTAAATTCTTCCCAAGGATCCCCGAAATCATTGCGATTAAAATCGATAATGATAAGATTACCATTGTTATCAATCATCATGTTACCGAAATGATAATCTCCGTGCTGATAGCATTGAGGACGGTTTTTCAACAAATGACGATTAGCATTGATGTACTTAATAAAAACTTCACCTTGGTCATACTTAAAAGGGCAATCACTATAAGCCTTAAGTTTTCTATCAATCTTACGGTTGAATCGAGTTTCCCAATTTTCTAGTGTACTAGGTGCAGGAATAGAATGTATTTCTTTTAAGATTTTACCGGCTTTTATACCATATTGATATTGTTTAGAAAGAGGCATATCCGGAATCTTTTCTTCTGCATCAAAACCCTCAATCCAGCTCTGCAGTGAAAAGACGCCCTCATTACAAATTCCAAATTCAATCGGTTGGCACATAGGTACACCGAGCGAAGCTACACGTTGCATCATCTCATATTCATGTTTTTTAAGTTCATATTTCTCTAATGGCGAAATCCGAAACAAATACTTCTTTCCGTTAGCTTTTGTAACACAATACTTTTTATCACTTGACCAGCCTTTGTTGATTGGCTCTATTTGAGTAAAGCTTTTCTCCTTGAAAATCCTGAACATTATTATGCTCCTCCCGCCATCAGGAAAATTCATTTTTCAATAATCTTTGTAAAGAATTCTATTACCCCGTTTTTATCCTTTTCATTCGGCCGCCCCTTCGCAATCCCCCCAATTAACTTTAAAGGTCCGAATGTGTCAAAGCCTCTGCAACCATAAGTGCCTAGTAACTTGCAGGACTTTTCTTTAAATACCTCTTTCATTTCTTTTGTATAATCTTTGATTTTCCAGCCATAGGTATGAATGAGAAAGACGGATTTGTTATTAGGGAGGTTCTCCTTAGCAAACTGGATGACAGCTTTGTGGAAATTGTTGAAATAGACGCCGGATGCAAAGCCGATGAGATCATATGCCGATATATCTTCCGCCTTAGTTTCTACAACATCAATCAACTTCACATCAGCTAATCCCTTAATGGCATCAAGTAGTTTCTTTGTATTCCCATGATGTCGGGAATAATATGCAATCGCAACTTTCATTAGACCCTCCGACTCTTTAAATTATGCTACCCTTTGCGTGTATACCTAAAGTAGGGATTTTCTCTTTCACCGTTAATAAATGCTCCTATATATGAAGGATTATTATATTTATTAAAAACATTGGTGTTCGCCCTTGTGACTGCATAGATAATCCTGTTATCTAATTTATTAAAAAATATAAACAGATATGAAATTACAGGTCTATTGGAAATTGATGGTTGTTCCACATAATATTCATATACCTCAAAACCTCTTAAGAAATTATCATCGAAGTCTTTCTGCCTCCTCATATCTTCGTTATAGAAAGCTTTATAGTGGACAAGCTCATCATATTCTGTTTCAACATACATTGTAAAGTCATAAAACCTGCTTAACCAAACTGTACGCTCATATAAACAATACTCATATCTTTTTATTAACTCTTTTTCCGGTAGATACTCAGTAATTACTTCAATTTGCTCAGCAACCAATTCGTCGTAAATTTTATAATTATTGGGGTCCCTTGTGTAGCTAGCTTCAAGTTTCCTTTCCTGCATTGCTACTACTAACATTCCCAAGGTCGATAAACCTAAAATAATGAAAAACAAAAAGATTGTAAATACCAGGTTTATAATTCGTTTTCTTACTAAGAAAAATAAAAGAATGATATAAATAAAACTAACCACGCCTAAGATAATAGTAAAGTTTCTTGCATGCAAACCATAACTATATGGATATAAATACGAGGATTTAACATTTGGCTCCTTATACATATCCAATCCTATTATAAAATAAAAACCTAGGACAAAAATGCTTAAAAACCAAACCCCGAGGATGCGATAATCGTCCTTTTGGTAGCAGTAACCTTTAATAAATTTTTAAACCACACCTATGTTTACCTCCTGATAATATTTTGAGGAATAATATTAAGCAGTATTGTTTTTATAATTTATTCTTCTTGAAATAATTATATAATAATTAAAGCAATAAAACAATTCGGAAAAATATTTATAGAATAATTTATCATTTAAAACAAAAAAGGATTCCCTTTCACTTGAAATCTCTTTTTATCAAGAGATTCACCGATAAAGAGAACCCTTTTACCATTAATAAAACGGTTAAAACTGGATCTATAATATAGGCCAGATAGAACAATCAAATTCTGTTTTATCCTTTTTTGATATTAACCAAATATTCTTTGCCTTTTTCCTTGGCAAATTTATCTCACCGTTTTTCCCCATTTTTATTATATCAATAATTCGCAGACAGTGGATATCATTCAAGCCGGTATTCAATTGTGTATCAATAATTGGCTGTAAATCACACTCGTCAGTAACGAAAATTGGAATACCTTTAACTTTTGCATACGCGAGCGAACATACTTCTCCTTTGTTTTTATTCGGTTTGCGAGGATCTATCATGACATTTGTCAGTTGATTGAAAATCATATCATAGATATGTCTTTCTTGGGAATTAAGTGTCATTTCATTTACCAAGATAAGTTTATTCTGGCTAATTAAATCCTCCAATTGTTGCTTGGCACTTCCCGGTGTTATGATTTCATTGAATGCGTAGTAATGCATGAAAATTTCATTAGCCAATAATGGCAAAACTTCTTTTAAAAAAGGGTATTTTTTGCTGCATCCGAGTTTGATGCATATATCCGCATCGACAATGATTTTTTCATACATGCCTACTCCTCCAGGATATCTTCTAGATCATCATCACTGAGAGGAATAAATGCTTCTGGTGCGGAAATTCCGACATCGATAGGATCCAATTTGTTAATAGAAAGGAGATACTCTAGTTTTTCATAGGCAATCAGTTTCTTTTCATAGGTTGAAACTGCGAGATCAACAAGATTATCCAAGGCGATACGATTATCTGATTCAGGAATGGGAATCGAAAATCTCTTCTGTAACTGTTCAATCTCAATCTCACTTAAACCCAAATATTTAATTTGCTCTTTCCCGTTGATTGCGTCAACTTCATACAACCTCTTTACCATAGTCCTATATGGAACGGTGAACAATGAAGCAAGTGTCAAAATATTTTTAATCGTAATTTTACCTGGAGTAATGGAATACAGTCTCATTTCTCTGTGAAGCAAGTCCTCCTCCACTAAGAACTCCGCGGCAAACCGATTTGCCTTCAATTCAGATATGTCAGGAGTTTTATTCTGACCATTTGTAACATAAAGTATGGAAGAAGACAAAGTCACCGGCCTTTGATCATACCAAATATGATACAGCTCATGTGCAGCAGCAAAGACCTGGCCATCGACAGGAATAGAAGTATTGATAGCAACAAATGGTTTTATATCAGGATTTGTATGTTTTGTTCCGTCGATATAAGTAATGCCCCAAGGTCCTTTTTTACCAAGAGGGTAGTATAAAACGCGGGTATAAAGGCTCAAAATTGAAAAAATCTGGCTCCCAATAATATCTCCTTGTTTTTTACATTCGCCAAGTTTAGAGCGTGCTTTACGCTGAATTTCAGCAACTAATTCTTCGTTGAGTCTTAACCTACCTCTCTTTTCACTCATCAATTAAGTCCTCCAACAAATGAATCTGGTCGATTGCCTCTCGTAGAAGTTCCACGTTCTTGCGGGCTTTCTCATCATTAATAATACCCATATACATAGGTGCGTATTTATATTCTTGAGAATTATTTTTATAAGAAAGTAGCATATCTGTCGAACTGCCCAAAATGAATGCAATCTTCGAAAGTTCCTCTACGTTAATTGCTTTTTTTCCGTTAATGATTTTACTCATAACTTGTTTAGAAACACCAAGCTGATCAGCAAGTTGCTTCTGTGTCATCCCTTTTATTTTCATAGCTTGTGAGATGTTTTCTCCCACTTGTTTAAAATTAACTGCATACATAAATTTTTGCCCCCTTTGTAATTATTATATGCAATGAAATTATAAAAGTCAACGATTTATTGACTTTTGTTGCATTTTGAAATACAATCTACTCATTTGTAATCCTATTATTGACAGTTTTTATTAAATCATGCATCTTTATATAGCTTTATGCAATCAGCATAGTTATTCAATCAATGAAAATTAATTAATTAGCATAACTCTTGCTTTTCCTTTGGCGCTGATTGCATTTTCTTCTCCGCGTATAAAGTTTTTAATATATTCAATTCTCCTAAATCTAAATGCTGACCAAGCTTCATCAATAGATATTTGCATGACGCGTTCAATTATAATTTCCTAAAATCTCCCAACCGTTATCCCTTGAAATTGGAACTTTATATTTCTTAGAAGATTTTTTCGGATATGCAAACCTGACAATTCCATAATCTTATACTAAACTGCAAATTTAGAAAAAAATGAGCGCATAACGCTCATTTTTCAATTATATCGAGTAATTCTCTCAGCTTTTCGATTTTATAATCTGACTTTTCGTAGTTTGCAGCATCCCCAATACCGACTGAAGCAAATCCGCCGGCAACCGCTGCATCA
This sequence comes from Acholeplasmataceae bacterium, assembly GCA_012841865.1. Taxonomy (GTDB): domain Bacteria; phylum Bacillota_I; class Bacilli_A; order ML615J-28; family CAG-698; genus DTU067. The sequence goes on from DUTX01000056.1 coordinate 15,968, forward strand.
ATCCCCGCTTTCGCATCCTCAACCACAATTAAGTCTCCAGGTTTAATATTTAATAAACCTGCAGCTTTTAAAAAGACTTCGGGATTAGGTTTTGATTTTGTGATATTATTGCCGTCGCTAATTGCATCAAAGAAAGTTAGTAGCCCTATTTTTTCGAGAATATATCTCGCATTCTTACTTGATGAACCTATCGCAAGTTTCAAACCTTTTGCCTTTAAATCTTTTAACACAGTAAAAGTTTCTTGTTCTAAATCTGCTTCCGACATTTTAGCTAAGAGGTTTCTATAAATCCGGTTCTTTTCTTCCGCTAGCTTAAACTTCTCTTCTAGACTGAACTTCCTTTTGCTTTTTTCAAGCAGAATTTCCAAACTCTCCATTCGGCTGACTCCCCGCAAGCGATGATTGTCTTCCCGCGTGAAGTTGAAGATTCCGATGCTTTCACCGAGTTCTTTCCAAGCTAAATAATGATATTCATCGGTAAAGCAAATTACTCCGTCTAAATCGAAGATGATGCCTTTATACTTCATACTTTTTCCCTTTCCAGGAGGTATTCATCGGTTAGGATTATTTTCTTTCCAAAAAGAAGTAAAGGCAGAGGCTTTTCGTTATCGGAAGTTATTTTTATTTGTTCCTTACTTACCGAAACCTTAAGATTTTTATTTTGATATTTAATCTTAAAAGAATAATGTTTCCAAATCGGCGGGATCGTCGGATTTAAAACGAGGATTTCACCGTCTGACCTTAAGCCTCCGAATCCGTAAACAATATTCATCCAGGCGGCAGCAATCGAAGTTAAATGAAGACCTTCATTGGTATTCCGATTATAATCATCCAAATCTAATCTTGTCGCAAAACCAAAAAAAGAAAGGGCTTCTTCGCTTTTTCCGATTTCCGCAGCCAGAATCGAATGCACTGAAGGCGAAAGCGATGATTCGTGGATACATCTCGGCTCATAAAACTCATAATTTGCTTTCTTGACCGAGAGCGTAAAGTCCTGATTATAAAGGAATAAAAACATTAAAACATCGGGTTGTTTAATCATGTCATTCCGATAAATCCGGTCATAACTCCAATTATGATATAACGGAAAATCAGTGACCGGGATGGAATGAATATCAATATGAGGTAGATCAAAGTATCCTTGATGTTGTTCAAAGAGTTCTGATTTTGAATCATAAAGGATCTTCATCTTTTCCGCAGCATTTTTTATATCTTGGAAAAAACCTTCACTAATTCCGACTTTTTCTAAGATTTTTAGATATGATTCCTGAGCTTTTTCTTCTACTTCTTTCGAAATTGCTAGCGTATAGAGAAAAGTCTTTTTTGCCATGTAGTTTGTATAAGTATTGTGATTAACCATCATCTGAAATTCATCGGGACCCATAACGCAGTAATAACCGAAGTAAGTCTTGTCCTGATTCCACTGGCCCCTCCTCAGCAAGAAGCGGGAAATCTCCAGAAGCATTTCCAAACCATAATCAACCAGGAAAGAAAAATCAGCCGCTACTTGGAAATAATGAAAAATGGCATAAGCGACCGCCGTGCTTGGCTGGAGCTGTAAACTTGCATGTTGCCATAAGGTACAAGCTTCATAACCGTTCAGGGTCGCAATCGGATAACAAGCCCCGTCTGAGTCAAGTTCTTTAGCCCGCATCCGTGCTTCCGGTAAGGTATGATAGCGGAAAAGGAGTAAATCTCTTGCTGCGGGAAGATTATTGTAAAGATAATATGGCAAACAATAAGTCTCCGTATCCCAAAAAGCATGGCCGCTATAAGCTTCTCCAGTTAAACCTTTAGCACCGATATTGTTATAAGGATCAAAGCCGTGATAGGTTTGCTGTAACTGGAAAATACAGTAACGAATCCCTTGTTGGTTTTCCAGGTCGCCTTCAATAACGACATCCGACTCTTCCCAGAAACTCTTCCAGTAGCTTCTATTCTTCTTTAAATCAACTTCAAAATCAGATGCTTTTAAATCAGTGGTTGCTTTGGCTATTGTTTCAGTTTTTTTCTTACCTGCTTTATCTACAAAAACACTGACGCTGCGGTCAAATCTAATTTCTCCTTCTAAAGTAAAACGATAACGGTAACCTATTTCTTTATCACTTTGGATGACTTCTGAAGCTATAGGTTTAGATGCATCTAGCTTAAGGGCACCAGCTAAATACTGGTTTGTGGTTTGGGTCTTTCCAACAGCAAGCAAATAGTCCTTATTTGCTTTCATTTCCGCTTCCCATAAACCCATTTTTCCCCAGTGTTTCGTATTAAAATCAAGTGCAAAGTCCAGCTCTAAATTGACAGGATGGTCTGATTTAATCAAAATTCTTTGATAACCGCGATTGCAGTTAAGCATGCTTAAGAAGCGGATAAAAGTAAAATCTATTTTTCCGGAATCTGTGTTTAGGATAAAGGAGCGGGTTAAGGTTCCGGTTTTTAAATCTAGCACTCTTTGAAAAGAATCTATTCTCTCCTTTGCAATATCTAATTTTTCTCCATTAACCTTAAGAGTAGTTTTCAGCCAATTTAGCCCGTTAACCAGATAATGGCTCCGTTTTACAATCCCTTTATAACCTTGATAGGTTTTTTCGCCCCATTCATAGATTCCGTTATAATAACATCCTTGGAGACTCAATGCCGAACTTCCTTCTTCCAAAAAACCTCTTACTCCCATAAATTCATTTGCTAGCGAAAAAATCGATTCCGAAACTTGGTTTCTCTCAAAATGAAATCCGTCTTCCTTTATTTTCCAAGGATGAACCGTCAAGTATTTAGTAGCAACTTTTGCCATCTCTTACTCCTTAATCGCGCCGGCATAGGAACTGGCGGTAATTCGCTTTTGAAAGATTGCAAAAATGAAGATTTGGGGAAGAATCGAAATCGTTAAAACCATTAAAAGCTTATCGGGTCCGAAACCTTGAATGCTTCCCATAGTTGATTTTAAATCATAGATTTTAACCATAACTGTCATTAAGTCACTGTCGGTTAAAACAAGATAAGGCAAGAGAAAATCCGACCAAGCAGCAGTGAGCGTAAAGATCGCAACAACGCTTAAAATCGGTTTTGAAAGCGGAACGACAATCAGGAAAAAAGTTTTTATCGGGTTGCATCGATCCATAGCCGCCGCTTCAAAGATTGATTTCGGAAGGGATTCAAAATAATTCTTCATCATTATCAGGTAGAAGGCATTAGCACCGAAAACAAGCCACAAAGGAATATAACTATTCATCAGCTTCAAATCAACAATCTGTTTAAATAAGGGCACGATAGAACTGAAGGCGGGAATCATATAACTTCCGAGCACCAATGCATAAAAGAATTTATAACCGCTCGGTTTGATGATTGCGAAAGTGTAGGCCAGAAGCCCGTTAAAAACTACGGAACAAAAAATCGCGCCTAAACTCACAATAATCGTATTGATAAAATATTTTCCAAAATTAAGCATCTTCCAAACTTCAATCAGTTTTCCAAAATTAAAAACTTTCGGAAAGAGACGGTAAGGAACGGCGGTAAGCTCTTCCGCTTCTTTAAATGATGAGATAAAAAGCCAAAGCGGAGGAGTTAAAGCGGTTAGGACCGCAACAAAGAGTAAAAACAATATGATTAGATAAACGGTTTTAAAGACCGGCTTTTTGTAATCCGAATAATTTAAGATGCCTCCGGATTTTTGTTTCAAACCCTTAAACATTTTTTTCCTCGCTTTTCGGACGGCTAATCCGCAAATAGATTAAAGTCAGTACAATAATTATCAGAGCCAAAAAGACGGCAACAGCAGCGCTTTTGGAGGCTTCCATAGAGTCAAAATAATACTTATAACTTAACAAGAGTAACGACATTGAAGCCCCGTTCGGTCCCCCGTCAGTCATAACCAAGGGTTCATAAAACACTTGGAAAACCGAAATTACTTGGAGAATAAAAAGCATTCTGATTGTCGGTTTTAAATGCGGAAGCGTTACATAACGCAAGCGGTTAAACCAATTGGCGCCGTCAATTCTGGCGGCTTCATATTGACTGGTACTAATATTTTGCAGCGAAGAAAGATAAATCAAAGTCGTCGCCCCCGCTCCTCTCCAGGTCATTGTTACTACAATCAAAGGAATTGTAAGTTTCGGATTGGAAAGAAATTGTGAATAATTAAAACCCAAATGTTTTAAAACTTGATTTAAAACCGCTCCCGGATTGGGATCAAAGAGATATGACCACATAATCACCACCGCAATTCCGGAAACAATCGAAGGAAAGTAGATTCCCAAACGGATTAATCCGCGAAAATGAACGACTTCGCTCAACAATAAGCCAAGAATAATCGGAATGAAAAAACCGATAATAATTGACCAAAAGAGATATTTAAAAGTATTGAGTAAAGCGTCCAAAAACATCGGATCATTAAAGACTTCGCGGTAATAAGTAAAACCTGCAAAACCGTTAATTTTAAGACCGGTGGTATGGGAAAAAGACATAATGATATTATGAAAAAGTGGTTTCCAAACGAAAAAGGTAAACAGAACCAGTCCAGGGAGCATAATCAACCAACCGCCGAGGTTTTTCCGTAAATACCTCTTGATTTTATATGAGTGACCGGTGCGGTCGATAATTTTACCTGGAAGTGATTTTTCCATTTCTATCCTCACTGATTAATTTTTGAAAGTATTTTTTGGAACTGATTATTGGCGGTTGTAAGTTCGCTTGAAGGGTCCGCGGTTGGATTTGATAAAATGCTTTGAATTGCTTGATCCAAAATATCATACATATCTTGACAGTAATGTGGTTCTTCCGGTTTCTTCATTTCATTTATTGAATTAAAGAAATCATTGAAATAATACATATTGACATTGATATATTTTTCTTCCATTTTATTCGCAACTTCAAGATAATCTGGATCGGACCAAGCTTTGATAGTCGGTAAAATCGGCATTCCTTTTTCTTGCGCGGTTTTAAATCCCAGTTCCATTGCTGAAAGAGAGATTTCATCGATTTCCGGAGAACGGCCCATGTATTTCAAAAAAAGAAGGGCGCCTTTTACTTGTTCATCCGTCGCATTGGCACTAAAAACATAGGGCGTTCCGCCGTATAAGGAATAGCGGCTTGTACCATCGCCAGAAGGCATCGGCACAAAAGCAAAATCATGCAATGGAAACTTAAAATTAGTGACGGGAAGAGCTAAAGCATCGCTTCCACAGATTGCCATCGCGACTTGTTTTGAACCGATTTTTAAATACCAATCTGCATAACTTAAAGAAGCATCCGCAGGTATCAATTCTTCGTTTTTCATCATTTGGATCCATTCTAAAGCCGCGACTGCGCTCGGATCATTCAAATTAGCCTGCCATTTACCGTCTGCGTAGACTTGTAAATTCTCACAACCAAAATTCCAAGCCATATTGGAAAATTGCCAGCCGCCGTTCTTGTTTGCGGAAAGAATGACGATTCCATAAGTATAAGCAATATTTTCTACAATCAATTCCGAGACTGCTTTGATTTCAGCAAAAGTCGTCGGATATAAGGGATTATTATTCTCATCATGAAGTCGGTAAGTTCCGTCACTGTTTTTTTCAATAACGCCGACATCATAGAGCATATTCAAATTCAAAAAGAGTCCGAGCCCATAACCGTCGCGAGGGACACCGTAGACTTTTCCGTCAGCGCTTAAGGTCTCCCGCATCATTGGGTCCATTTTATCATACCAACCAAGTTCGTGGAGTTCATCGGTAATATCACGAATAAATTGATGTTTAATCAATTTTGGCGGTTCGGTAAAATAAGTTTGAAAAACAACCGGTAACTGATTAGATGTCGCTTTCGCAATCACAGTATCGGGACTATAGGTATAAGAATCCGGGACGATATCATACTCCGGATAGTCTTTTTCAAAATTTTCTTCCCACTCTTTAAACATCGCAACATCCTTTGTCAGGATCTCTTCGGGCCACATTCCAATAGAAACCTTGATGCGATCGTCATTTTCACCGCAACCTGAAATCATTAAAATCACAAAGCAAAAAAGAAGCAGCACAAAGAACTTTTTATATGCTTTAAACATCTAATCATCATCCTTTCTAAATATACTAACTGATTATAATTTATTATACAAAATCGCTTCCATCCTGACAATGAGGGAATACTGCGAAATAGTTGGAAATCTTGCACAGATTCTTGCCAGGGAAACGCTCCTATGCTATAATTTTTTCGGAGGCAAATATGTTCAAACGCTTAAATCGCAACATCTATCTTAGCATCATCATTATCAGCGGCTTGTTGCTGCTGTTGATTATCTTAATATCGATGGTGATGATTACCAATATGGTTTACCAAACCTTTTATTCAATGGCGGAAGAAAAAATGGAACGCAATATCAGCAACTCTGAACTCTATGTGAATTCCGCTCTGATTTCGACTTATAACCTTACCCAGGACCAAGAATTAATCACAGAACTTGCCAGTGAAGCCGGCAATTCCTTAACAAAAAAACTTGATAACCTCTGTAATTATTCCTTAAAAATCGATGCCGCAACCGCTTATTCAAGTTCCGGGAAAACCTACCTATCTTCCCAAGCTAAGTTGGTTCCTTCATTAGAAGAATTAAGGACAGTTCCGGAAATCAAAGCTTTTCTGGATTCTAGCGCAAAAAGCTATATTTCCATCCGCCAAAAAGCAATCACGAAAATCAACAATTATCCGAATTATCCCGATGAATACGGCATCATCACCTGTTGTTACAAGGTCTTTAAAGAAGGTGAAGTTGTCGGCTATATTTTCTCGGATATTTTGCCGGTAAATTTATATCAATATTTTGAAAGTCAAGACGCTTACTTTAAAAACATTGCTTTTATTGCCTCAGAAGAAGGTTATTTAGTAAACACAAGTAATAAAGAGTATCAAGACTTTTTCTTAAAAGCCCAAAACATCACCTTAAGCAAAGACTTAAAACACCTCTTTATCAACAAAGATTCCAGTTTTCTCGGAACTTCTTTTACTTGCGCTTTTCCGCTTGCAAGACTCGCAACAATCCTTTTCTTAATTCTTGGATTAATGATAATTATTGCATGCTTGCTCTTAGTCTTAATTCACCTCATCGCCAGACGCTTTGCTAATCAAGTAACAGACCGGCTAGATGGATTGCTTGTAAAAATGAGCGCCGATAAAAATAAGATTCTAAAAACTTAAGGCAGACCGCAGTCTGCCTATTTAATTTCTTCATCCGCTAATTTACGGAGCTTAATCGTTATTTTTGTTCCAGCTCCTTTTTTCGAATAAACCTTCAAACCATAATCTTCTCCGTATTCAAGCCTGATTCTTTCATTGACATTGAAAAGTCCATAGCCATGTAAGATTTCGTCTTGATTTTTGATTGCAAGAATATCCTCGGGAACATCAAAACCGACACCGTCATCCTTCACTTCGAAATATAGATCGTTATCGATGCTGTAAGCTTTGACACTGATTTTTCCGGATTCTTCCGGAAAAGCATGTTTTAAACTGTTCTCTACAATCGGTTGCAACAATAATTTTAAAATCTTTTCAGTCACGATGCCTTCTTCAATTTGAAAACTAACTTTGACTTTATCGGGAAAGCGAATCTCATAGATTTCTAAATAAGCCTTAACCAGTTCAACTTCATGATTAATCGTCACATATTTATCCCCTTTATGTAAACTTAGGCGAAAGAAATTTGCGAGATTTAAAACCAGCTTTTCTATCTCCGGTTGTTTTTTTATTTTTGCCATCCAGGCAATCGCATCCAGCGTGTTATAAAGAAAATGAGGATTGACCTGCATTTGTAAGGCATAGAGTTCATATTTCCGCTGCATTTCCATCTCGAGACGGTTTTTTTCCATCAACTCAAAAATCGTATCCATCATTTCGTCATAGTTCTTTTCGAGCTGATAAATCTCATCCCCCGGTTTCGCTATCTTCTTTGTTTTCTGACCGGTTGCGATAACTTCATCCAAACTTTCATTTAAAGAAGAAATCGGTAATGTAAGCCGCCGAGATCTTAATACAGCAAGCGTAACCCCAAGAGCAAAAATAGCTAACAAAACAACATAGAGAATTCTTTCCAAAGTAATCATTTTTCCATAAAAAGCATCATAATCAAGAACGCTTACCAAGAAACAATCAAAATTATACTGGAGATTCAGCTTTTTCATTTCCCCAGTGACGATTATCTTCTTCTCGCTTTCAATCTCCGTTACTTTTAACTCAGATAGCTTATCCGGATAAAAAAAACCATCCGCAATTGTTTTTCCGATTAGTTTTGAATCCAAGTGAGAAACAATGAAACCGTCCGAACGTACAATAAAGGAATATCCGTAACTACCGCTTGGAGTATTGGATAGGGAGTTAAATAATTCCCCGTTTATATAAAAGAGGAAACTTCCGGTAAGTATGGTTGTATCTAAATCCATGTTAATGCCGATAACAACTTGATTGTTTAAAGATGTGCATAAAACAAGCCGGTTCCTTGTTTCTTTTAAACTTAAGAGCGCCTTTTCTTCGGGAAGAGGCGTATTACTTAAGAAAATTACCTCATCTTCGGTCACCAAAGAAATGTTTTGAAAATAATCTTCATTAAAACCTGATTTATTGATTAATTCTTGAAACAAAACAGCCTTTGTTTTCGAATCTGTTTCTAAACTTATTTCATTCAACAATTCCACATTATCGCTTTTAGTTATCCGAGCATATAAATAAGCCACTTCATTGACAACCGAGGTGATGCTCTCATCAATATCGCTTTGTAGTCCTTTTACATTGTTTTTGATTGAATTTTTGATATAAAGCTGCATAACGACTTGAATGGAAATTAGCATTAAGAGAAAAACGACTACCAAAATACCTAAATATATGGCAATGAATTTAGTTTTTATCGATTTAAATTTTCTCATTGTTTTCTGCCAGGAATTGACTCGGAGTCATTCCCACCATCTCCTTGAAAACCTGTCCGAAGTATTTCACATCCTGATAACCGACCATGACCGCTACTTCATTAACCCGATAACTTCCTTTTAAAAGGAATTCTTTTGCTTTCATGATTCGATATTCGGTCAAACATTCATTGAAAGTTTTGCCGACATTTTCTTTAAATTCATGCATTAAATGACTTTCCGAAACATAAATCTTTTCCGCAACCTCTCGGACAGTCAGTTTCCGGTGATATTCCTCACTGATAATTTTCATCACGTCTTTTACAAGCTGTTTATAAGGATGGATTTTTAAATCCGAAGTCGCGACTGTATTCACCGCAACAAAAAGGGCGTTCCGACTTAAAGCCTGCGTTTCTTCATAAGCTTCCTTAAGAGCTAAAAAATTATCATAAACCGAACTGATTTGAATCGAGAACTTAACATTGCTATTGCTTTGATGCATAAGTAAAAGTTGATCGATTTTTGTACAGAGAAATTCCGAATCAATGCAAGCGGTAATAATAACAAAACTCTCATCAAAAACTTGCTGGATTGTTTGATAAGGTTTGAGAAGTTTTAGAATCCTTTCAACCATTGCCTTTAAGGCAGATTCAAGTTCCTCGGCACAAGCATCTGAGGCTTCACCTCTGATGATAACCCCTTGTTCTGGGGGCGTAAGCTCGATTGCTTTTAGTTCTTCTAAGAGCGAAGGGGTCAAAGGTTCCGTCAGCATTTCTTGAAAAAGCCTTTCTTTTAAAAGCGGTAAATTACGTTTGAATTGACCAATGATTTTACTCTTCTGGCGCTTTTCTGCTAATTTCTCCAAAGCTTCCCGTACCTTTTCTAAAAGGTCGTCATTATTGAAAGGTTTGAGAAGATAAGTAACAACGCCGAATTCAAGTGCTTTCCGGGCATATTCAAAATCCTGATAACCGCTGTAAATTATAATCGCGCCGTCATAATCAAACTCCAGGAGTTTTTCAATCATCTGAAGTCCGTCCATTACCGGCATTCTGATATCGGTAAAGATTATGTCCGGTTTTAAACGGAGGGCAGCTTCTAAGCCTTGTTTTCCATTAACCGCTTCTCCAACAATCTCAACACCGATCGTGCTCCAATCAATGGTCTCCCGGATTCCCTGTCTTACTAAATATTCATCATCAACTATCAACATTCCATACTTCATATTCATACCTGCTTATTTATATTATATCGCAAAAGCATACCCATTTCAATAAAAGGCTTACAAACCAAAGTTTATAAGCCTTTTTTTGATTAACTTCTTTTTCTTCTGATAAAGAAGATGGCAAGACCGACAAGGCTTAAGAAAGTGAGTCCTGCAGGTGTTGCAACATCTTTGCAGCCTTTACAGCCTTTTTCATCCGGATCTTTAGGATCTTCTGGATCTTCCGGGTCTTCCGGATCTTCGGGATCTTCCGGATCTTCGGGTTCTTCTGCTTCAACCGTTATTTGAATCGTTTCTTCAGTTTCGTTTCCGGCTTCGTCAGTTGCCCGCACGGTAACTGTATAAACGCCTTCGGTCGCTTCGAAGCTATTGTTGGTAACAGTAATAGTATCCGCCCCTTTCTTAACTTCAATTTCAATTACTATATTTTCTACAGCGCTAACATCATCGCTGACTTCATAAGTAATTGTAATTGAACCCGGGGTTGCGGAAGTGGAGTTTGTAATCGTAAGTGTCGGCGGGAATATATCCGGAGTTTCATAAACCGGCAATTGAGCAATTAAATCTTCAAAAATAAATTTCTCACTGATCAATTTCGCATCAACAATCTCAAAGTTACCAGTGGAAGCACCGTTAGAGTGAATATGGAAGCCTTCAAAGTCTAAATCGACTCCGGAAGCTTTCAAATCAATAATGACTGTTTGTGCTTCGGTTGTAACAGCAGGAATAGTTTCACCTTTGATTGTTAAGAGGGTTCCTTGGTCATTTTCTGAGAACCAGAAAACTCCGCCGCTGGAAAATTCAAGTCTGAGACCGCTTAAGTCAGCTCCTTCTTCACCCTTATAAGTTACTAAAAGATAACGATGGAGTCCATTATTCGGAGCATAGACATAGCCAAGGTATCCATAGCCTTCGCCTTCCGGAGTATATTCTTTAATGAACGGACTTCCTTCATCATCAAGAACAATACCATTTTCTAAATCTAATTCTGGTTTGTCGAGTTTGCTTAAGAGTTTCGCATCAACAATCTCAAAGTTACCAGTTGAAACACCACTAGAGTGAATATGGAAGCCTTCGAAATTAAGATTGATTCCCGATTTTTCCAAATCAATAATTACTGTTTTTAGATTGGTACTAACAACCGGAATCAAGCCGCCACTAATAGTTCTTAAAGTTCCTTGGTCATTTTCTGAGAACCAGAAGAATCCGCCGCTGGAAAATTCAAGTCTGAGACCACTCAAGTCAGCTCCTTCTTCACCTTTATAAGTTATAAGCATATATTTATGATTATCAGTATTTGGAGCATAGACATAACCCAAATATTCATAGTCGGGGTTCGTCGGATTATAGGTTTTGATAAACGGGCTGTCTTCATCGTCTAAAGTCAGGGTGTTTTCTAAATCAAATGCATCCGCATATTTACTAACCAGTTCCGCATCCACAATCTCGAAACTACCGGTTGCTGCACCAGCGGAGTGAATGTGGAAGCCTTCAAAATCAAGATTAACACCGGAAGCTAAGAGATCAATATAAACGGTTTGTGTAGATTCAGTAATATCCGGAATTAAGGTTCCGTTGGCGGTTAAGAAAGTCCCTTCCGCATTTTCTGAAAACCAGAAGGTTCCACCGTTATTAAATTCAAATCTAAGTTGGCTTAAATCTGCTTCTTCAGCATCTTTGAAGGTCACTTTCAAATAACGATGGT